>JANOVD010000551.1:0-5513 GCA_031417255.1 Chitinophagaceae bacterium | reverse complement strand
TACAAAGAGTCAGCTACGGTATCGCCTTTTTTGCCGTTTTCAATATTTGTTATGCAGTTGCCTGTAAGAACTTAATGGTTATTGGCTTAATGGATACGGCAGCAGGTGCTGCTATTATTGTTGGGGGTATTTATGTTTTTATCAGAATACGCCGTATAAAGTCAAAGCTGAGAAATTTTATTTATGGAGGTATGTTGTGTTTGATATTATTTTCCATGCTTGCCTCATTATATGAAGTGCTAAAAGATACCAGGTGGGAAATTTTTAAATCCTTAAGCGGAAGTATGCCCCTTGTTATGATGGGAAAGATTGGGGAGATGTTATTTTTTACATTTGGCCTTGCCTACAGAAATAAGCTGGAAATAGAGGAACAGGGCGACCTTCGTTTACAAATGGCAGATTCAGAAATGAAAGCTTTAAGAGCCCAGATGAATCCTCATTTTATTTTTAACTGCATGCATGTTATTGATGCCTATATTTTTAAAGAGCAACCTGATAATGCTTCCCAGTTCTTAAACAAATTCTCAAAACTTATTCGCCAGGTGCTTGAGAATTCCTGTCACCCATTAATTTTGTTACAAAAAGAATTAGACAGCCTTTCCTTATTTACCGAACTTGAGCAGGAGCGATATGATAATAGTTTTGAAGTGTTGATCAATATCCAGCAAAAACTGCTGAATGAAAATTACAAAATTCCTCCACTGCTCATTCAGCCCTATGTTGAAAATGCGATACAGCATGGACTAAGACATAAAAAAGACGGAAAGGGTTTGCTGAATATTACAGCCGAAGAAAACGATGAGGGTATATTAATCATTATAGAAGACAATGGAATTGGAAGAGTTGCAGCACAAAAAATAAAGGAGTTAAATGAAACTGAACATACAAGCATGGCGCTTGAACTTACGCAGCAACGTCTGAATATGCTGCCGGTAAAAGGCAGCATAAAAATAATTGATCATTTTGATCATAACAAAACGGGCACCTCTGTGCAAATCAATTTGCCTAAAATTTTATAAGAATGATAAATGTAATTATAGTTGATGATGAGATAAAAAGTGCCGAGCTGCTTCAGTTGAAGCTTAAGAAATTTTGTCCGGGTGTGGAAGTAATACAGGTTTTTACTGAGCCGGGGAAAGCATTGCACTATCTTGAAAACAACAGTCCTGATGCAATTTTCCTGGATATTGAAATGCCCGGTATGAACGGACTGACTGTAGCAAAAAAAATAAAAAATAAAACAGAAATTGTTTTTGTAACCGCATACGAAAAATATTCGCTGGAAGCATTTAGGATTGCCGCACTTGATTACCTGCTTAAACCGATTGATGAAAAATATCTGATCAGCTGTGTAAAACGCCTGGACGAAAAACTAAAACTTAAAACCAGCGGCGAAGCTGTAAATAAATTAAATACACAATTTGATAAAATTGCAGTGCCTTCTTCTGAAGGGGTGCATTTTATTAATTTAAACGATATTATACGGGTTGAGGCTGAAAGCAATTATTCTGTATTTTATTTTTCGGATAAAAAAAAACTTACTGTAAGTAAAACATTAAAACAGGTTGAAGAGGTACTTGCCAATTATAATTTTTTCAGGCCACATAAATCCTATATCATCAACCTGGGTTTTATTAAAACGTATATCAGGGGACTGGGAGGCTCCATTGTGTTAACCGATGGTAGTGAAGTTGAACTAAGCCGGGAGAAAAAAAATGAATTTTTGCAAATGTTCGAAAAACTTTAACTTGTCATTTTCTATGAAAAAAATAATACTGGTAACCGTATCGTTCATTTTAATGTTATGCAACGCAAGCGGGCAACAATACAAAAAACTACACTTCAATTCCATTGTCATTGATACACATAATGATTTGCTCAGCAAAGTTGTAGATGACAATGTTATTATGGATAACGACCTTACCGGCAAAACACATTCCGATCTTGATCGTTTTAAAAAAGGCGGTGTAGATGTGCAGTTATTTTCTGTTTGGTGCGATGGATTGAAAGTACAACCTTATGCCTGGGCCAACAGGCAGATGGATTCATTGGATGCAGTTGCAAAACGTAACCCGGATAAAATAATTAAAGTTGGCAACAAGGCAGAGCTTTTACAGGCTGTTAAAGAAAAAAAACTCGCTGCGATGTTTGGTGTAGAAGGCGGACACATGATTGAGAATAATTTAGATAACCTAAATAATTTTTATACCAGAGGTGTGAGATACATGACACTGACCTGGAACAATTCAACCGACTGGGAAACATCTGCATTGGATGAGACCACGGCCCCTCTTAAATCCTCTCCGCCAGCTGGCGGAAGGACTTTGAAAGACTCTGCCAGGAAAAAAGGATTGACTGATTTTGGAAAACAGGTTGTAAAGCGGATGAACGAATTGGGCATGATGGTTGACCTGAGCCATGTGGGAGAACAAACTTTTTGGGATGCCATCAACACAACCACAAAACCGGTGATTATTTCGCATAGTTGTGTGTATAATTTATGTCCGCACCGGCGTAATTTAAAAGACAACCAAATTTTAGCCGTGGGTAAAAATGGCGGCGTAATTCACCTTAATTTTTATTCGGGTTTTGTTGACAGCAGTTTTGAAAGACGCTCGGCAATATTCAATAATAACCACAAATCAGAAAGAGACTCTTTACTGAAAATAAACCCAGAGCCTTATTTTACCGATGTGTTTTTGTTTGAAAAATATGCCGAAGAAGTAAAAGCCTTGCGTCCGCCGCTTTCCTTGTTGCTCGATCACCTGGATTATATTGTAAAGCTGATTGGTGTTGATCATGTTGGCCTCGGCAGCGATTTTGACGGCATCAATTCTGCACCGCAACAATTAGATGATGTTACCAACATGCCGCTTATTACCAAAGAACTTTTAGCAAGAGGTTATAGTAAAAAAGATATCCGCAAAATACTGGGCGGTAATTTTTTAAGATTATTTAAAGCCAATGAAACAGACAAAAAATAAATTATGAAACAATTTCTGCTTATACTCTTATTACCCCTTCAGTTATTTGCACAGCCTTTTTCAAAAACCGAAATATCCGGCTGGAAAAAACAAGCTGCTAACATAACCATCATTCGTGATAATTATGGCATTCCGCATGTATATGGCAAAACAGATGCCGATGCAGTTTTTGGTTTGCTGTATGCCCAGTGCGAAGATGATTTTAAAAGAGTGGAGATGAATTATATTGAAAAGCTGGGAAGGCTTTCGGAAGTAACCGGTGAGAAAGACCTGTACAATGATCTGCTTATCCGTTTGGTGATTGATAGCGCCGATGCTATAAAAGATTTTGCAAAAGCACCTGCATGGTTAAAAAAAATATTGAGTGCTTATGCCGATGGTATTAATTATTTTCTCTACAAAAACCCACAGGTAAAACCGGTATTGCTTGGCCGCTTTCAGCCCTGGTATCCTTTATTATGGACCGATGGCAGCATTGGCGCCATCAGCACCGGAGGCATTTCGGTTGCCGAACTTAAAAATTTTTATTCGGGAAAGGATGAAGCCATTGTAAAAGTTGAATACGAAGAAGAAAAGCCAACCGGTTCAAATGGTTTTGCCTTTTCTCCAAAGATCACCGAAAATGGCAATGCCATTTTATACATCAACCCACATGTTACTTTTTATTTCAGGCCCGAGGTACACATGATTAGTGAAGAGGGATTAAATGTTTATGGCGCTGTTACCTGGGGGCAGCCTTTCATCTACCAGGGTTTTAATGAGCATGGTGGCTGGATGCACACTTCAAGCCAGGCAGATATTTCGGATGCATATATTGAAAAGATCACCAAACAAAATGGTAACTGGCTTTATGAATACGATGGAAAACAAAAACCGGTTATCAAAAAATTAATCAGCATAAAATATAAAACTGCTGCAGGGTTCCAAATAAAAAATTTCAATACTCTCTTTACACATCACGGGCCTGTTATGGCAAAGCGTGAGGGGCAATACATAAGCCTGCGACACAACAACCGGGACACAAAAGGCTTTATGCAAAGCTGGTTGCGGACCAAGACAAAAAGTTTTGCCGATTTTAAAAAAACCATGGATATGGGCTCCAACCCCAGCAACAATACGGTGTATGCCGATGCGGAAGGAAATATTGCTTACTGGCATGGTAATTTTTTGCCCAGGCGTGATAATGACTATGACTGGAGTAAACCGGTTGACGGAACCACTGCTGCAACCGAGTGGCAGGGTTATCATCCCGTAAATGAAACTGTGCATATTTACAATCCGCAGAATGGCTGGTTACAAAACTGTAACTCTACCCCATTTACTGCGGCCGGAAAATTCAGTCCAAATAAAAATGATTATGTACCATATTTAGCGCCTGATGGAGAAAATTTTCGGGGCATTAATGCAGTACGTGTTTTGGATAAAGAAAAAAAATACACCTTGGATAAAGTAATTGCAACCGGCTACGATACTTACCTGGCAGCATTTGAAAAACTAATACCGGCCTTAGTGAATGCTTATGAAAAAAATGCATTTCCGGATAATCCAACATACAATCAGATAAAAGATGCAGTTGCCATTTTAAAAAACTGGGACCTGCATTGCGGTGAAAATTCTGTTGCAACCACATTGGCAGTGCTTTGGGGCGAAAAATTATTGCCTGCCATTAACCAGTTTAAATCACCCGGTGCAAATGACGACATTGTTGATAAAACAAAAGAGTTTGCCGCAACGGCATTACCTAATCAACTGATACAGCCATTGTTTGAGGTTACCAATACGCTAATAAGTGATTTTGGGAAATATCAAATTCCCTGGGGAGAGATAAACCGTTTTCAACGCATATCAAACGATATTGAAAATAAATTTGATGATGCAAAGCCGAGTATTCCTGTTGGATTTGCATCTGCAACCTGGGGTATGTTACCATCTTACAGCAGTCGTACCTATCCGGGTACTAAAAAAAGATATGGCTATCATGGTAACAGTTTTATTTGTGCTGTGGAGTTTGGCAAAAAGGTAAAAGCAAAATCTTTATTGGCCGGCGGCCAATGCGGCGATGTAAATTCAAAACATTTTTTTGACCAGGGATTGATGTACAGCAAGGGCCAGTTTAAAGATGTTTTGTTTTATAAAGAAGATGTGCTGAAGCATGTGGAGCGGAAATATCATCCAGGAGAATAAAGTGAAATAAACTTTGCCAAAGTTTAAAACTTTGGCAAAGTTCAAAAACAGATCATTGTATAAGTTTGGGTAACTCCCGTATATGATACTCCTGTATCAACGCCGGGTTCTCAGGCGACAGCGTAAAATACACTTCCATATTTATTTTTTCGCCTTCAATAATAAAAGAGCCACGCAACTGGTTCTCAGGTTTCATATCTTTTATGGAAATTATTTTTCCTGCTTTGGTATATAGATCTCTTGCCTGTTTTTTTAAACTGTCGATGGGATAATCAGGAAAAAAGTTTTCGGCAAAAATGCCGCTTTGCTCTGCTTTATTCCAATCGGGTAAAATTTTCAGCAATT
>JANOVD010000550.1:0-3783 GCA_031417255.1 Chitinophagaceae bacterium | reverse complement strand
GCATTATAACTTTAATACTATTTACCAGGTTCTAAAAAGACTTTTCTATTCTAAAATATTATCAATTATCCATTAACCAGTTATCAATTAAAAATGATTTTAGTTACCGGCGGCGCAGGCTTATTGGGAAAAGAATTAATTACGCAATTACTTAATGAGGGTAAACAGGTAAGAGCTATATATAATAAAACAGCCCTTAAAGATTTTCAGCATGAAAATCTTCAACAATTGCAATGCGATATTTTGGATGTTGTTGGCCTGGAAGAAGTGATGACTGGCATAGAACAGGTGTATCACTGTGCTGCCATCATTACATTTAATCCCAAACGCAGACAGGAAATGTTTAAAATTAATATTGAGGGAACAGCCAATATTGTTAATGCAGCGTTGGATGCCGGGGTTAAAAAAATGGTTCATGTAAGTTCGGTTGCAGCACTGGGCAGAATAAGGGAAGATAAACCGGTAAATGAAACCATGAACTGGACTGAAGAGACCAGCAACAGCAGTTATGGACAAAGTAAATACCTTGCCGAAATGCAGGTATGGCGTGGCATTGGCGAAGGGTTGGATGCCGTGATGGTAAACCCGGTTATTATTTTAGGACCCGGCGACTGGAACAGCGGCTCATCACAGATATTTAAAAATGTGTACAATGAATTTCCATGGTACACAGATGGCATTACGGGTTTTGTTGATGTACGTGATGTGGTAACAGCCATGATTGAATTAATGAACAGCAACATTACCGCAGAGCGTTTTATTATAAGTGCCGAAAACAGGAGTTATGGAGATGTAATTAATTTAATGGCAAAAGCATTCGGAAAAAAACCTCCGCATAAAAAAGTAACAGCATTATTGGCAAAAATTATTTGGCGGTTTGAGGCATTAAAAAGTTATTTCACCGGCCAAGATCCGCTGGTTACCAAAGAAACCGCTGCAACCGCAATGGCAAAAGTAAATTTTGATAACAGTAAACTAACAAGATTTTTACCGCATTTTACATACCGGAAAATTGAAGATAGCATTGCTGATACCTGCTATGTATTACAACAAAAACTTAACAGCAATTGATGTAGTTTTGGGTCCGTTAAATTCCATGGTGTTCAAAAACCTCCCGATAGCCCTGCCTGCCGGCAGGCAGGTATCGGGATAAAAATATCAAATGAAAAAAATTATTACCTGCATACTTTTACATTTTATCTCGCTGCAAATATTTTCGCAGGCCAGTTATTCCATCAGCGGAAAAATTATTGACGAAGAAACCAAATTACCCTTATTGGGAGCATCAGTATTTGCCGAAAACACTACCATTGGTACAGCTACAAATAATGAAGGCATTTTTACTTTATATCTGCCAAACGGTGGGTATAGTATTGTGTTCAGTTTTACCGGGTATCAAACAACATCTAAAAGAGTAACAACTGCCGATGCCGGCAACAACCAGTTTGTAATTGAACTGAAGAAAAAAGAAAAATCAATGGAAGAGTTTGTGGTAAAGGCCACTTTTGAAGTAGCTGACGGACTTGCAAAATACGGTGATTTCTTTCTGGAAAATTTTATTGGTAAAACCGGCAACAGTAAAGATTGTTATATAAAAAATAAAGAGGTACTCAAATTTTTTTATTACAGGCGTGCTAAGCGTTTAAAAATTCTGGCAACAGCTCCACTTGAGATCGTTAATAATGCCCTGGGATATAATATTAAATATGAACTGGATTCATTTGTTCATGAATACAACACACAGGTTAGTGTGTACACCGGTTATCCATTGTTTAAGGAAATGCAATCAGAAAATATTGCCGATATTGAAAAATGGAATGCTGCACGTAAAGTAGCTTACGACGGGTCTATCCTGCATTTTATGCGTAGCATGTTTCAGAAAAAATTAAAGGAAGAAGGATTTGAGATTCAGTTCATCACAAAAAATAATAACAAAGAAACTGCCATTCCATTAAAAAATTTTTACGGAGCTGTGCGTTACTATAGGGATGACAGCAGCAATACTGTAGAAATTCTTCCTATTCAAAAAGAAGTAGCTGTAATTTATAAAAATGAAACTCCTTCTTCGTTATACCTGGATTCGAACCGGGATGCATCATCAAAATTTCAGCTTTCGGTTGTTTCATTTTTGCCCGATGAATCTTTGAATATAGAACAGAACGGTTTTTATTACGAACAAAATGACATTACAATAAACGGTTACTGGGCCTGGGAAAAAGTAGCTGATATGCTGCCGTATAATTTTATGGAAAAAGCAACATCGCCTGATACAAAAGAAGAAATTGTACCAACCATTAAGTCTGTAACACCAATAACTGAACAAAAAGAAACTGTTACAGATCAACCCAATGCAACCAAAAATCTGTTAACCGACATTACCTGGAAAATGGAGGAGAGCAGGGTAATTGACGGCAATAATATGCTGTACTATAAAAGGGAAGGGCAGGAAAACACGATCAACTTCGATAATGATCTTTATAAATTCAATACAGACAATACCGGCATTTATTTTTATAATGGGCAGGAATATAAATTCACCTGGAAATACCTGGATACAGAAAAAACAAAAATGGAAATGCAGATATTATATCCAACACCGCTCATTGTTAACTTCGAAAATATGATGATAACCGCATCTGCTTTTAAATATACACGCCTGCAAAAAATGAACGGTGTAAATTTCGTAGCTATTGAAACAAGAACAATAAAATAAGTAAAATTGTGAAAAAGTAAACAGGGTTAGATTTATTTACCCATTACTTTTTCCCACAACAGCGGTATTCTTTTTATCCATACTAATTCTTTCATCTTTTCTTTGGCATCTTCAATAGGGCTGCCAAAATAAACTTTTCCACCTTCGGTATCTTTTCCAACACCGCTTTGTGCGTAAATAACTGCATTGGCGCCAATGGTTAAAGTTTTATTTACACCAACCTGTCCCCAAAGCGTAACACCATCTTCAAGTGTTACAACGCCGGCAATACCAACCTGTGCAGCAATCAGGCAGTTTTTACCGGTAACTGTATCATGGCCAATATGAACCATATTATCAATTTTGGTTCCTTTACCAATTATACTGTCGTGGCTTACGCCTCTGTCAATGGTGCAACCTGCACCAATTTCCACATCATCTTCAATAATAACACGGCCGCAACTCGGCATTTTTTTATACCATATTTCACGGTCTTTTTTTGTGTTGTAATAAAAGGCATCGCTGCCGATAACAGTACCTGCCTGTATCACCACATTATCGCCAATAATACTGTAGTCCATAATGCTGGTATTTGGATGTATGATCGTGTTTTTTCCAATGCGTACATGATTGCCGATAAATGCGCCGGGATAAATAAAACTTCCTTCTCCAATTACTGCCGAATCGCTTATCATTTTATTGCTGGATTCAAAAGGACGAAAGTGATTTACAATTTTACAATATGCTTCAAAGGGATTTTCAACAATCAATAAACATTTTCCTTCGGGCACATCTGTTTCTTTATTGATGATGATAAAACTTGCGGTGCTGTTAAGGCACTTGTCGTAATATTTTGGATGGTCAACAAAAACCAGGTCACCTTTTTCAACTTTATGAATTTCATTGATACCGGTAGCATATCCATTTATATTACCTACTACCTCAGCACCGATAAGTTGTGCAATGGTTTTTAGCGGAACAGGATTATCAAACTTCATAGAATAAATTTTGTCAAAGGTAACAACCTTGTAAATGGCAGATTACTGTTAAATCAAGAGGTTTTGCTGGTTTAGCAGCTTTCTAACTGCAAC
>JANOVD010000549.1:0-13528 GCA_031417255.1 Chitinophagaceae bacterium | reverse complement strand
AAAGTTGATAGCCCCCTCTTGAACTTCGTTCTTTCCCTTATCAGGGAACCCCGAAGGGGGAGGAAAAGTAGAAGATATTTGCGAAAATTTAAAATAGTTTTTTACGCCAAACTCAATAACATGGCGCTTTAGTATTTGCTTCTCAAGTATTTCAGCATTTACAAAATCAGTTTCAGTTACTTCAGTCTTCGACAGATAATTTTCTTCTTCATCTGTTGCTGAACTGCTGACCGGATTCTGTTTCAGCAATTCCAAATAAAGCTGCAGGTCTTCTTGCTGCTGTTCTATTTTTTCTTTGATGAAATCCCAGTCCTCACTCCAAACAACCGTGTTCTCAGGTAAAAATTCCATTATTGAAACTTTTTCTCCGCTGTCGAATTGTGTTTCCACGTTTGGTATAATACTTACCTGTAACAATTTTCTTTCACTCAATTGGTTTTCCGGATCAAAAATGCGGATGCTGTCAACTTCATTGCCAAATAGTTCTACCCTGTAAGGTTTTTCGTTTCCGAAAGAATAAATATCCAAAATACCGCCACGTACAGCAAATTGTCCCGGCTCATACACAAAATCGGTACGGGTAAAACCATAGCCAACAAACTTTTCGTAAATGGCATTGGTATCTATGGTATCGCCCTGTTTTATGGAAATAATATTGGCAGAAAGTGTTTTTGGCAACACCACTTTCTCAAACAATGCTTCGGGATAAGTTACAATGGCCCCCACCCGGCCTCCCCCGGTGGGGGAGGAGAAACGGGTGAGGCATTCAGTCCGTAACATCACGTGGCTTGCATTTAGCAGCCTGTAATTTTTTTTATTTTTAAAGGAAGATGGAAAATAAAACAGATTTAAAGCACTGGTAATATTCTCCAGTGTGTTGTGAAAATAGGCTGCTTCTTCGGCATCCCGTAAAATGATCAGGTGATTTAACTGCGATGCAGAAGGATGGTTAAAAAGAGCAGAAACTATGAATGGAGCTGCACTTCCGTGAAGCCCTTTAAGCTGAATTTTTTGAGGTTGGGATGCAGTTATCCTGTCCACTATTTTAAAACAGCGGGGGTCATTCAAATATCCGTTCAACAACATTTCCAGGTTCATCTGCAGGGCAAAGATAAGCTGAAAAAAAAATGCAGCACTTTATCTCTTCAAAATTGCAATATAGAGCCTGCAAAATCGTTATCTGTATTGTCTTACTTGTACTACGTAACTTTAGTGAAATAGTATCAACCATTTAATGTATATTTTTGTTAATAAGACTTATCCAAACAAAATCCAATGGCAATTTAACCAAATGAAATTTTTTTATTCACTTTCCTTTTTCATCCTGCTTTTATTTAGTTATAGTAGCATTAAGGCACAAAATATTGATATGCCTGTTCGTTTTGCAGCAGGCAATTTTATCACCGGCAGTAATATTCAAAAACAAAGTTTTCAAAAGGAAAATCTGCAGGCTTCACTTTTCAATAATAATTTTTATGTGCTGGTGCAGTTTTCAAAATTACCATCGCTGCAGGTTCAAAAAGATCTTAGCAATGCAGGCTGCAATCTGCAAAATTTTATACCTGGTAATGCCTACCTGGCAACAATAAAAAATACTTTTGATTTTTCGCTGGCAAATCAATTTGAAATTATTTCCATTAATACGATCCCGGAGCTTTATAAAAAAGACAAGGCTTTGGCTGGCTACCATGAATCTGCCAATAAAGAGAACCAGAAATTAATTGCCGTCAGCTATTATTCATCTGTAAACAAAACAGATGTAATTGCTGAGTTGCAAAAAATTGGAGCATTGATAGAACCTACTAAATACGCAGATGCTGATGCGGTTTTTGTTCAGATCGATATGAATAAAATAAATGCCATAGCTGCACTGCCGTTTGTAAGTTATATCAGTTTGCAAACACTAACCGATCAGATTTTAAATTATAAAAGTATTGGTAAACATGCAGTAACCAGTTTGCTTTCTCCCTCCGGAAAAAATTTAAGTGGCAAAGGTATTGTTGTTGGTATTGGAGATAATTCTGAAATCGTTACACAACAACTCGATTTTACAGGAAGGACTATTACACGTGTGCCTGTTACTTTCAGTTTTCATGGCATACATGTTTCAGGAACAGTAGCAGGCGCCGGTTTGCTTGACCCAAAGCATAACGGAATGGCACCCCGTGCAACTATTGTAAGCCAGTACTTTAGTGATATTATAACCACGGCACCAATTTATGTTGCAGATTATAATATGGTTGTCACCAACAATTCATACACCAATGCAGATGCCGGTTGTGCAGGTGATGGTGCCTATAATGTTGTTAGCAATTATATTGATAAACAAATGGGCGATTATGAAAAATTGCTACACGTTTTTGCTGCCGGTAATGATGGTAACCTTACTTGTTCGCCGTATCCCTTTAAGTATGCAACCATTAAATCGGGTTACCAGGTTGCAAAAAATGTTTTAACAGTTGGGGCAGTTGATACACTTTATGCAGCAGCTGCCTTTAGCAGCCGCGGACCTGTAAATGATGGCAGGTTAAAACCTGAGATTGTAGCAACAGGATACAATATACTTTCAACCCGGCATTTTTTTACCTATGGTACCAGCAGCGGTACCAGTATGGCGTCTCCAATAGTAGCCGGCGCCGCAACTTTATTAAATGAGCAGTATCGAAAATTTAACGGCGGTGCTGTGCCACAGGCTGCTTTAATAAAAGCGGTGTTATGCAATACTGCCGAAGACCTCGGTAACCCCGGCCCCGATTTTACTTTTGGGTTTGGACATTTAAATGCAAGAAGGGCTGCCGAAACAATTGAAAATAACCGCTTCTATTTAAGCACGGTTACTCCATCATCAAATACAATATCAGTGCCTGCAAATACAAGGCGCTTAAAAGTGATGTTGTATTGGAACGATACGGCTGCTGCACCAAATGCTGCTTCTACTTTAATTAATGATTTTGATTTAACAGTTGTTGCACCGGGTAATATTACTCACCAGCCTTTGATCTTAGATGCATTGCCGGCAGGCGTAAATAATAACGCAGTTGAAGGTGTTGACAGGATAAATAATATTGAGCAGGTGGTAATTAATAACCCGGTTGCAGGCAATTACGATATAAATGTAAATGCATTTGCACTGCCATACGGGCCACAGGAATATGTAATAACTTATCAAATAGATACCAATGGAGTAACTGTTGAATATCCGTTTGGAGAAGAAAAAATAGTGCCCGGCCAATCTGAAACTATCAGGTGGAATGCATATGGTGACGAGGCAAATACTTTTACGCTTGAATATTTTGACGGCACAGCCTGGAACCTGATTGATAATAATGTAGCGGCAAATGTGCAGTATTATAACTGGGTGGTTCCGGCAACGGTAAGCAATAATTATTTGGTAAGGGTTAGCAGAAATGGATCTGCATATACCGATGAAAGCAATTTTAATTTTACGGTTATTGGCCAACCGGTTGTTACGGCTACCATTCCCTGTGATGGATTTGCACAATTGGATTGGCCCGCCATCACCGGTGCAACTTCTTACGATATCTGGCAACTAAAAGCCGATACCATGGCCATTATTGGCAATACAACCAGCCTTACATATTTAATACCGGGCTTAAACAGTGCAACAACATATTGGTTTGGCGTTAGTGCCAGAAACGGAACTGTAAACGGCAGAAGATCTGTATCCAGATCAGTTTTACCATCAACGGGTGTTTGTACTTTATCCATTTTTGATAATAATTTAAAAGCAGTTTCTGTTGATGCACCTGTTACAGGCAGACAGTTTACATCTTCTGCATTAACAGCATCGGAACAAATAAGATTCACCATTAAAAACCTGGACAATGTGGCTACAACAGGCTCATACGATTTGTACTACCAGTTAAACGGCGGCTCAACAATTATGGAAAGCAGCTCTGTTGCCATTGCTGCACTGGCAACACTGCAATATACATTTACAACCACAGCCAATTTTTCTTTGCCCGGCATGTACACCATTAAAGCATGGGTAAAAAGAACAGGCGATACACAGGTGTTGGATGATACAACAACTGTAACAATAAAACATTTATCAAATGCATTAATAACATTGCCGGTTCTGGATGGATTTGAAAATGCTTTGACAAAAGATTATACTTTAAATACAACAGGGCTTGATAGCCTTGACCGGGTTGATTTTAAAAACAACACTGTAAGAGGCCGGGCCCGTACATTTGTAAATACAGGCTTTGCATTAAATGGCAGTAAAGCAATTACCCTGGACCAGTTTCCTTACAGTGCAACATTAAATACCGACAGCCTGTTGATGACCTACAACCTGGGCAACTATATCAGCGGCCAGCAGTTAAGGTTAAATTTTTACTATAAAAATCATGGTAACGAAAATAATCCCAACAATAAAGTATGGATACGTGGTGATGATACCAAAGCCTGGATTTTGGCGTATGATTTAATTGCCAACCAGGCAGCTCTTGGGCAATATAAACATGCTGCCATCAATATAAATGATGTGCTTGATACCGTTGTGCCTGCACAGCCCATCAGCAGCAGTTTTCAGATAAAATTCAGCCAGCAGGGTAACACATCTGCCAATACACCTAATCCAATTATTGACCTAGATGATGGATATACTTTTGATGATGTTGGAATTAAAGAAGTTTCAAATGATATTGGTATCACCCGGATTATTTCACCATCAGTCAGCGGGTGCGGAACGGCCGGCAGCCAGGTAATTTCATTCGAAATTAAAAATTACAGCAGCACAACATTTACCAATGTGCCTGTATATTATAATGTAAATGGAGGCGGCACCGTAATGGAAACCATTGCATCATTGCCACCGGGTATAACCCCGCATGCATTTGCAGTTCCCGTAAATCATGTTTTAAATACTGATTACAGTTTTAATTTTTGGGTGTACGAACCAACAGATAATTACCGCAGTAACGACAGTGTTTTAAATTATAATTTTCATGTAAGTCCCGTCATCAGTACTTTTCCTTATCTGGAAGGTTTTGAAAGCAATGAAGGAAGCTGGTACAGCAAAGGGCAAAACAACAGTTGGCAATGGGGCACACCTGCAAAAACCATCATTAATAAAGCAGCCAATGGAAGCAGAGCATGGGTTACCAGTTTAACAGGCCGGTATAACACCAATGAAATTTCATACCTGTATTCGCCCTGTTTTAATTTAAGCGGATTGGTACAACCAGTTTTATCCTTCAGTCATGTTTTTCAAATTGAAGATGGCACACCGGCAGATTATAACTGGATAGAATATTCAGTAAATGGTGGCATAACCTGGACCCGCCTGGGAACAAATGGCGGAGGCATCAACTGGTACAATGACCCTACCGGAAAAAATCAATGGAGGCCATCATTAACAACCTGGCATGTTGCCAGCGTTAATATTCCCACAACTGCAAATAATGTGCGTTTCCGTTTTATAATGTCAAGCGATTTGGGATATAACCTTGAAGGCGTGGGCATTGATGATATACATGTGTTTGATAAGGCCGCCATTTATACAGGCACTCCGCTTACCGGCTTAACCCAGGCCGTTAGCGGCAGTAACTGGATACATTTTAATTCGGGTGCCACCAGGGTAGCATCTGTAAATGCAAACGGAAATAACCTGGGCAGTACCACAGTAAGTGTTTATCCTTACACAGGAACTGTACGGGTAAATAACAATCAGTATTATGTAAACAGGAATATTGTTATCAGGCCAACAACACAGCCGGGCAGTAATGTTGGAGTACGTTTTTATTTTACTGATGCAGAGGCCAAAAGTTTACTGGCAGCAACGGGTTGCGGTGGTTGCACCGTTACCAGGGACCCTTACGAGTTGGGGGTAACCAAATTTAGTGGTACTGCTGTGCAGGAAAACGGAACACTGGCAGATAATACAGGTGGTATATATTCATTCATTCTGCCGGGCAATACCGAAATTATTCCTTATGATAATGGCTATTATGCTGAGTTTAGTGTAAACAGCTTTAGTGAGTTTTGGTTAAACAACGGCGGTGTTGGTGCTGTAAACCCACTGCCCATAAGCCTTTTAACTTTTGAAGCTGTAAAACAAACTAAAAAAGTTTTATTGCAATGGACAACTGAAAACGAATTGAATGCTGATAAATATATTGTGGAAAGAAGCACTGATGGTATTACTTATACCGGTATTGGAACTGTAACCGCCTTTAACAGCAGCAATAAAAATTATTACAGCTTTACCGATATACAACCTTTTACCGGATTAAATTTTTATCGCATAAAGATGCTTGATAAAGATGCAACATTCCGTTACTCGCCCATAAGGAAAATTAATTTTAATAATGCAGATGAGATAACGGTTTATCCCAACCCTGTATTGAATGCTAAACTATTCATTGCTTCCTCAGGTAATATTAACAGGGCTGTGTTATTTGATGCAGCCGGTAAAACCATAAAAGCCTGGAAGCTGCAGGGAAGAAATAATACACTTGACCTTGCCGGTATTGCAAAAGGTGTGTATCAACTCAGGATTTTTACCGATAACGCTATCTACACAGAGAAGATCATGATTCAATGATGATCCTGGTTTCTTTTTTTTAAAGCTTCTGTATATTTACTATGTGGATGGGTTTTTATTTCATTTCTTTGTAACTTCCCACAAACAAAACTAATGGCATTACAACCCTGGCGTACCGGAAAAGTTATCCGGATAGAAAATGAAACCTCAGATACAAGAAGGTTTTGGATTGAAGTACCTGAGTTAACAGCTTTTGATTTTATTCCCGGACAGTTTGTTACTTTCGATTTACCCATTCACGAAAAACCCAATAAACGCTGGCGCAGTTATTCCATTGCTTCCTGGCCCGATGGCAGTAATATTTTTGAATTGGTTATTGTGCTGGATAAACTGGGTGCCGGAACACATTACTTATTTGAACAGGTGACTGTGGGTTCCGAACTTATATTTCGTGGGCCGCAGGGCGTATTTACTTTAAAAGAACCATTGGATAAGGAATTGTTTTTGATATGTACCGGCACCGGTATTGCTCCTTTCAGGAGTATGATCCATCACATTAATAATCTGAATATCCCACATCAGGATATAACTATTGTATTTGGCTGCCGCACAAAAGACACTTTATTGTATTACGAGGAGATGAAAAAACTCGGGGAATCTGTTACGGGATTTCACTATGTGCCCACACTTTCAAGAGAAGAATGGGAGGGTGAGACCGGTTATGTACATGCGGTTTATGAAAGATTATGCGCTGAAAAAAAACCTGCCAACTTTTTTTTATGTGGATGGAAAGGCATGATAGATGAAGCCAAAAGAAGGATAATAGATATGGGATATGATAGAAAAGATATTCATGTGGAGATATATGGATAGATTTTCATGGTCTGACAGCCTGCCCCGACCTGTGCCGATTATTTCGGTATGATTTCGGGGTCCTCGTCTGACCATGAAAAATTTGTAAGCCATAAACTACCTGAACGGTATTATATTTTTTCGCTAACTTGGTACAGATAAAAAATCTTTTATAAATTCATTATTGTTATGGGTGCATCTTCCATGATTGTTTTAATTGTTGCAGCGCTTGCTTTTGCTTCCATTGCTGTATTAGCTGCAAAATTTTTTACAAAATTCACTAAAAATCCCCAGAAGGGCCAACCCTACGAATGCGGTATTCCCACCACCGGCAAAACCTGGGTGCAATTGAATGTTGGATACTATTTATTTGCATTGATATTTTTAATTTTTGATGTAGAGCTGATATTTATTTTTCCGTGGGCGGTGGTTGCAAAATCTGTGGGATGGATTGCTTTGGTAGAAATTGTTATTTTCTTTTTCATATTATTTATGGGATTTTTATATGCACATAAAAAAGGTGCGTTGAAGTGGAAGTAGACGGCCCCAGCCCCCGATCCAGCCCCCTCGATCCCCCAAGGGGGAAGGAAAACCAGAGTATGATAATTAGAATAGTTTGCTGAGTTGTAAAATGATTTTGATATTTTTAAGACATAACTTCTTGCATAATGAATGACACTTCAAATAATTCAGAGTTTTCAAATCCCCCCTTGGGGGGTGGGGGGGCTGGTTTCGTTTTAAGCAAACTGGATGACGTGATAAACTGGGCAAGGTCAAATTCTTTATGGCCGCTCACTTTTGCAACAAGCTGTTGTGGTATTGAAATGATGGCTGTTGCTTCTGCCAAATACGATTTCTCTCGCTTTGGTTTTGAAGTGGCCCGTGCCTCACCACGCCAGGCCGATGTTATTATTATTGCAGGTACTATCGTAAATAAAATGGGACCCGTTTTAAAAAGATTGTACGACCAGATGGCCGATCCCAAATATGTGATTGCCATGGGTGCCTGTGCCATCAGTGGCGGGCCTTTCTTTTATAATACCTATTCTGTTGTAAAAGGAGCCGATCATATTATACCTGTTGATGTGTATATAGCGGGCTGTCCGCCAAGGCCGGAGGCGCTGCTACATGCACTGATATCATTACAAGAAAAAATAAAAAGCGGGTTAACAAGAGAACAAATTAAGTCGGGGATATAATTACTTACTAAAGTTGAAAAAGAAACCTAAAGCTGAAATGCTTAATTACAATAGTTGAACAATAAAAAAATGCCCGGCCTCCCTCTCTTTCGGAGAGGGAACGAGGGTGAGGCTTATGAATACTGAAGAATTGAAAACCAAAATAACGGAACTGCTTGCTACCGCCACTTTTGATGAGACCGGCGAGTGGCTTAATATTTCTATTGAGCCCAATGATTGGTTACCACTTGCACAACAACTTCGCCACGAAGAAAGTTTACAATTCGATCATCTTTTCTGTTTAACATGTATAGATTGGAAAACGCATCTTGGTATGGTTTATCATCTTAGTTCAACAATATTCCGACATAATATAGTGATCAAATCTGTTCTCAATATAGATAATCCCGAAATAGAATCCGTGAGTCAAATTTGGCAAACTGCTAATTTTCACGAACGGGAAATGTATGAAATGTTTGGCGTTAATTTTTTAAATCACCCCGATCTGAGGTTATTGATATTGCCCGATGGGTGGGAAGGAAAGAACCCGATGCGGAAAGATTTTGAGGATGCGGTGAATATGATAAAGTTGTAAAACAGCCCCTCCTAACCTCCCCGGAGGGGAGGAAATGTAGCAGATAATTGCGAAGATTATGTTGTATAAAAATTTAAATGTTTAGAGAAACTGAAATATTGAAAAGCGGTTCACAAGTCCTCCCCTCGGGGGAGGATTTAGGAGGGGCCGGAGATCTCATCATCAATGTAGGACCACAGCATCCTGCAACACATGGTGTATTACACCTGGTGATTACATTGAACGGTGAAACTATAAAAAAAGTTGAGCCACATCTTGGTTACATACATCGCTCCATTGAAAAAATGTGTGAGAGCCTTACCTACCGGCAATTTATTTATGTTACCAGCAGGATGGATTATCTCTCTTCTCATATCAATAACCAGGCCTGTGCATTAACGGTAGAAAAAGGTTTGCAGGTTGAAGTGCCTGAAAGAGCACAGGTGATAAGGGTTATCATGGCCGAGCTGACAAGAATTGCATCGCATGAATTGTGGTGGGGAGCCATGGCTATGGATATCGGCGCATTCACACCTTTCTTTCATGCTTTCAGGGAAAGAGAAACCATTAACGAAATTATGGAAGAAACCTGTGGCGCCAGGTTAACGATGAATTATATGGTGCCCGGTGGTGTAATGCAGGAACTGCATCCCGACTTTCAAAAAAAGGTAAAAGCATTCATCACACTTTTTAAATCGAAAGTGCATGAGTATGATGAAATGCTAACCGGTAATATTATTTTTCAAAACAGGATGAAAGGCGTTGGCGTTTTATCTAAGGAAGATGCAATCTCTTTTGGCTGCACGGGTCCAACAGGCAGAGGAAGTGGTGTGAGTTGTGACATCAGAAAATATTATCCTTACGATGCTTACCATAAAGTGCAGTTTGATGAGATCATAGAAACGGCAGGCGATTCATTAGCCCGTTACATGGTGCGGATAAAAGAACTGCATCAATCCATTCGTATAATAGAACAGTTGATTGATAATATTCCCGAAGGTGATTTCCAGGCAAAAACAAAAGCCGTTTTAAAATTACCCAAGGGAGAATTTTATCAAAGGGTGGAAACTGCAAGAGGAGAGTTTGGAGTTTACATTGTTAGCGAAGGCGGCATGACACCTTACCGGATAAAATTCCGTTCGCCGGGATTTTCCAATCTTTCTGCTTTGGATCATATGGCAAGAGGAAGTAAACTTGGTGATTTAGTTGCGATGATGGGAACGCTGGATTTAGTAATACCGGATATTGATAGGTAAGAAAGAACCCCCTCCGCCCCCTGAAGGGGGAACTGTGGACTCTGTTAAGCAATGTGTTTTTATTTATAGTGAAAGATGAAATAAGCAAAAAAATTTAGAAGAATTAGAATTAATCAGTTTTATAACCAATTGAAAAAAACTTAAAATAATCATACTCCAAAGTTCCCTCTTCAGGGGGCGGAGGGGGTTTCTTATGTGGAGCTTATCAAACATATCATCTTCTATTCATGATTGGTTGAACCAAACATTCAATCCAACATGGGCAATGATCATGGAAATGGTTATTGCAGGCATACTTGTAATTGGTTTGTTTGCCACACTGGGACTGGTTTTGGTGTTGATGGAAAGAAGAGTAGCAGCATGGATGCAGATAAGGCTTGGCCCGAACAGGGTTGGCCCCAAAGGTATGTTTCAATCTTTGGCAGATACACTTAAATTATTAGTGAAAGAAGGACTGACACCCGATGGCGCCGATAAATTTTTATTCAATCTTGCGCCTTTCATTGCTATGATAGTAGCTATGTTGCTGATGGCACCAATTGCTTTTGCTAAAGGCTTTCAATTGTGGGATTTAAATATCGGTGTTTTATATATAACGGCAGTTTCATCCATCATGGTCATCAGTATTTTAATGGCGGGCTGGGCCAGCAATAATAAATATTCGCTGATGGGTGCTATGCGGAGTGGCGCACAGATTGTGAGTTATGAATTATCTGCAGGCTTATCCATTCTTACCATTGTTGTTTTAACAGGCAGTTTAAATGTTACCGATATCATCAATGCCCAGGCTGATGGCTGGTGGATATTTAAAGGACATATCCCGGTTATTATTTCTTTTGTGATCTTTATTATTGCGGTAACAGCAGAAACAAACCGTGCGCCATTTGATCTTGCCGAAGCAGAGTCT
Organism: Chitinophagaceae bacterium; assembly: GCA_031417255.1. Taxonomy (GTDB): domain Bacteria; phylum Bacteroidota; class Bacteroidia; order Chitinophagales; family Chitinophagaceae; genus Ferruginibacter. Next base: position 2,250 of record JANOVD010000549.1, on the reverse strand, counting down.
GAATTAACCGCAGGATTTCATACCGAATATTCGGGAATGAAATTCGCTTTATTCTTTTTGGCAGAATATATAAATGTATTTATTGTATGTGCTCTTGGTGCTATATTGTTTTTTGGAGGATGGATGCCGTTTCATATCGGTAATTGGGAGGCATTTAATCATGTGATGGATTATATACCTTCAAGCATCTGGTTTTTTGGAAAAACTTTTTTCCTGATTTTTGTGATCATGTGGTTCAGGTGGACATTTCCACGTTTACGTATTGACCAGTTATTAAACCTGGAATGGAAATATTTATTACCGATTAGCATGTTTAATTTATTGCTGGTAACGGCAATTGCGATTTTGAGGTGGCATTTTTAAAACACCCCCAACCACCTAAAGGGGGAGATAAATGAAAATAGATTTTAGTTATAATAAGTAACTTTTAAAAATGAGTGATAGGTTTAAACATAAGGACGCTTCATCTCCCCCTTCAGGGGGCTTGGGGGGTTACTTTAAGGACATTTTCAATGGTATAAAATCTCTACTCATCGGCATGCGCCGTACCGGTTATTATTTTACACATCACAAAGAGATCATCACACAGGAATATCCTGATAACAGGGATACATTGAAATTAGCTGAAAGATTTAAAGGAGAAGTAGTGATGCTGCATGATGAGAACAATGAACACGCCTGCACCGGATGTACAGCCTGCGAACTGGCCTGTCCCAATGCAACCATCAAAATTGTTACAAAATTTGATATTACACCCGAAGGCAAAAAGAAAAAAGCGATCGACAAGTTTGTGTATCACCTAGAACTCTGTACCATGTGCAATTTGTGCATCATCGCCTGCCCAACAGATGCTATTAAAATGGCACAGACATTTGAGCACAGTGTTTTCGACAGGAGTGAACTGACCAAAATTTTAAATAAACCCGATTCAAAAATAAGAGAGGGTATAGAATAGATTTAAAATTGTGAAGTCTATTTATGTATAAGTTTAAATAAAAAATATCTTAGGCCATTGCAAATTGCTTATTGCCTATTTAAAAGATGACTGGATCTGCAATCATATTCTACTTACTGGCTGCACTTACTTTGGTGAGTGCGGTGTTGGCTGTTACCACAAGAATGATATTCAGGGCGGCTATTTATTTATTGTTTTCGCTGATTGGCATCGCCGGAATTTATTTCTGGCTGCAATACGAATTTATTGCGGCTGTACAGATCGTTGTGTATGTTGGAGGAATTGTGGTACTTATCATTTTTTCTATTTTTCTTACACAACAGGCAGGCGAGCAATTGCCAAAACAAAAATTAGGAAGGCAGATATTTTCTGCGCTGGCCGCATTTTGCGGGCTTGCATTGGTAATGCTGCAACTGGCGCAACATACTTTTGTTGAAGCCGGTAATAAAGCTATAGAACCAACTGTTGCAAACATCGGCTATCAAATGCTGGGGGTTGATGATAATGGTTATGCATTGCCATTTGAAGTGGTAAGTATTTTGTTACTGGCTGCATTAATCGGTTGTATTGTAATTGCGGCCCCCTCTAACTCCCCCAAAGGGGGAGAACAAAGCCAGAGTTCAAACCAAAATAATTCTTAAATAAAATATGGAATCTTTAATTATTAATACTGTTAAAAAAGTCCTTCCGCCCATTGGCGGAGAGGATTTAGGAGGGGCTATATGATTGAACCGGGACTATATCACATGCTGTTTATCAGCGCAACACTCTTTTTTATTGGTGTGTATGGTTTTTTTACCAGGAGGAACCTGGTGACTATGCTGATGAGTGTTGAATTGATACTGAACAGTGTGAACCTGAATTTTATTGCCTTCAATAAATATTTATGGTACGACAGATTGGATGGTGTGTTCTTTACCATTTTTATCATTGCCATTGCAGCAGCAGAAGCAGCGGTGGCTATTGCAATCATTATTAATTTATATCGTAGCCATAGATCAATTGATGTGGAGAATGCAGAAGAAATGAAATATTAAAAACCCCCTCCGCCCCCTGAAGGGGGAACAAAGGCAATAGCTCAAAAGTTAAGCTGAATGCTGATTGAAAGGATGGTTGCTTTATTGAAGATGAATAGAAAATTAAAAGTTGAAATGCCCGCCCGGCCAAAGGATCGTTCGGACGGGCTTAATTACAAATGTCGAAAATAAATTAAAAGCCCGGCCTCCCTCTCTTTAAGGAGAGGGAATGAGGGTGAGGTAAAATGCCAAACGCAACTTATATAGCGCTCATTCCAC
>JANOVD010000548.1:0-20384 GCA_031417255.1 Chitinophagaceae bacterium | reverse complement strand
TGTTGCAGTAACATTTTTTGCCTTTTTGTAGAATGTATAAGATACAAAAAAAGGAGCAAAAACTTTAGTTTTTTACTCCCTTTTTATTTGACTTTTAAAAAGACTTTTTCAGTGCCCTCCAGTTTTGGACGGGCTTTTTTTTAGTCTCACAGGGAAATACAAAATAGTTTATCCAATTCCCAGCGTAAATGTTTTTGTAACAGTTTTACCACATAAAGTGAAAGTAAATGTAATGGTATAAGTTCCTCCGGATACCGGCAATACAGTAACACTTCCATCAGCTCCTGTAGCAGCACCATAAGATGCACCGGGAGGAGCAGCTACTGTACTGGTTAAAGTACCCGGACAAGGGCAGCCGGATATGACAGCATCAAAACGGTACATGATACCCCCGGGCATACCTGTAAGCTTATTGCCTACTGCATATCCACTGGTTTCTCTTTTATAATTACCGCAGGGTGCCACATAAGTATAGGTTACCAGGATATCAATTTTAGGATCACATACATTATCTGTGCAACAGTCGCCGATCACTGTTGGAATATCTACTATTGTTGGTGGTGTAAATCCTACAACCGGTATGGGAGGTAATGGAATACTGGCAGCAATTGTTGTAAGTGTTTGTGCCGAAATATCGCCAACCATCTGTGCTTTCATCAGGTAAGAAATGAGGGAGAAAGTTGCTTCATCAAAATGAAATACATCATAAACTGCTGATGCTACCTGTTCGGTATTACCCTGTAGTTTTTGCAAAATGTTTGAACCGAAATTTACTAATGGAACTTTGCGGCCGTGCTTATCAGGATAACCATTCTGCAATGTATCCAGGTAAGCAACAATCTGATGTTGCCCGATAAGATTTACCACATTGGCAATTCCCTGTCTGAATTCATTGATGGTGGAGTAGCGGGGTTTATTATTTTCTGAGCCTGAACCCTGCTGCATTTTGTTGTCTTTTTGGCATGATACCAGGGTAAAGGTCATTAAAGCCAACCCGAGTACTGCACGTTGAATTAACTTTTTCATAATTGAAAATTTTTAAGTTTTAAATAAAGTTTTTAAATGTTTACACTGGTATATAAACGTCAGGGTAAATTTGTTACCCCTCTGAGCTGTTGCTGGTTGACCATTTGCAATGCGAAACCGAAAAACGGCCAGTGTGCAATAACCCGGTTTTACAAAATTTAACATCCTCTTTCCCCGCTCTTTAACAAAATGTTTTATACCAGGTAACAATTCCTGCATCTAATTGATATAAGAATGAACCAACAATTAAAACCTTAAATCATGAAAAAAGAGCTACACCTTACTACATCGGTTGATAAACCCGAAGTGCTTGAAAATATAATTGAACAATTAGCAACCCGCCGTTATGATATTGGTTATGCAAAAGCTACGGTACCTGCTTCATGGCAGGCTATTGATACTTCATCTGTTGAAGCTTATTTAAGCGGAAGGATTGAGTTTGATTATAATGAAAAGCAAAGGATCAGGATACCTTATATCACTGGTTTTTTATTCAGTTGTACCAAAGAAAAAAGTAATCCTTATGATTTGAGGTGGAGTATTTCGCTTTCCTAAAAGAAATAGGATAATCTCCTCTTTTTAATTAAGTAAATTAATACTGCCAGGGCAGCAACAACTGCAATCCACCACCATTTTGCAGTGTTCTTTTTAATGTTGATTTCAACAGTATTGTTATCGCCATAATAAACCATGCCCGCCCAGTAATAAGGGAGTTTATGAAATTGCTGTCCATCCTGTTGCTTTAGCCAGTTTAATTTAGCAATGTGCATTGCAGATGCAGGATCTTGTCCGCTACTCAATAACTTATAAAAAGAGCCCATCAGTGTTGCAGTGGTCTCATCATTCACATCCCATAACCCTGCAACAATACCGGCAGCGCCTGTTGCTGTAAATCCTCTTGCCAGGCTGATGATGCCTTCTCCCTTTGCCAGCATACCATGCCCGGTACGGCATGCACTCAATACCACCAATTGCGGACGAAATGTTCTTCCATACAATTCAAAGAGAAAAAACCGGTCATCAGCAAGTTGCAGTACCGGCATATTTTCTTTACCCTGTAAAAATGAATGTGTGCTGATGTGTAACAGATTTACTTCGGCAAGCTGTTTATTAAATACAGTAAGAGAAGCTTTTTTTTCGCTGAAAAAATCTCCCTGCATTACTGCCTTTATTTCGTCATACTCTTTTTTTACTGCCGGAATAGATGATTGGCTGCTGCTATCAAACGAAATAAAAAAACCGGCGAATGATCTGGAAGGATGCTCAATTTTTTGCTGTTGCCATTGTGTTTGTAATGAATAACTGAAATACAGGTTTGTTTTTTTTACCAGGAATGGCCATTGATCTGTTGCGGGCCTGTAAACCGAATCGGTAACCAGTGCATCAAACGGCAGGTAACCCAAAATGCCGTCAGGAATTATAATACAATTTTCATTCTTTATACCAGCAGTTCCCTGCCAAAGCGTTTGATAAATATTAAAGGCATCCCTGTAATACTGCTGAGGGCTGTTCATCATATTTGCAGGACCGGATTGAAAATAGATATCAACAAAATTTTTGACTGTATGAAGAACAGTATCTGCATATTCGATCTTTCTTACCTGTATTACTCTATTTTTCTCCGCTTCAATGCAATAAATATTTTTTTCGCCTGTAAAAAACTCAATCACCGTTGTACCGGCTTTAATGTTCTGTAACAGGCTGTCAACTGATGATAATGCATCACCCTGTATCAGGTTCTCCTGAAACGGATACTTTTCCTTTACCTGCTTTTGCAGCAACGACAATTCAAACTGCAATTCCTTTTTAGCAATATTGGCATTACTGTTTGCAGTATTCATTGCTGCTTCTTTCTCGTAAAAATTAATAGCCTGCAGTAATTGCTGCTCTTTGTTAAGTAATGTGTCGTTATTTTTTAAACGGTTATAACGCAGGCTGTTCATCATTTCATCCAGTAGCAATTGCGCCTTGCTCATTTCAGCAATCAGTAGCACATTATCAGCATATTCTCTTTTCCCGGTTGATTTCCATAAATCAAAAGCTGTTTCAATCGCCGATTCGGCCCATTGCCGGCTTTCTTTCTGTTGCTGTTGCCTGGCAGCGTTACTGAAAAATTCACGTCGCAGCTTTTTTTCTATTGTATATAGCAACATGTAACATTGCAGGGCTTCATCTTTTTTCTCCATTTGGTTCAGGCAATCTGCTTTCCCATGCAGTGCATCCAGCAAAGTATTTTCTCCGTACAAATCTTTACCTGCCGGCAGTTCTTCAATTGAGTTTGGTTTATAAGCAGGTATCATTAATGATAAAGCAGTATTGAATTGCTCCATTGCTTTTTGTGGCTGCTGTAACTGCAGCAACATGCGGCCGGTTGAAACAGCAAGTTGTGCTTTTTCTCTTTTACGTTGGCCTCCATAATAAATATCAATAAGTGCAATTGCCTTTTGATAAGAAGCCAACGCTGCGGCAGGCTCATTTTTTTCTTTTTGAATATCACCAAGCCCTTGCCAGGCACCACGCAGCCAGTATGGCACATTTACTTCTTCTTTATTAGAGAGCCCGGCGGTTAAAATTTTAATGGCGCTTTTACTATTTATTTCTGCCGAATCTTTATTGCCTGATTTTAGAAAAATTTCTGATAAGGTTGATAATAATAACCCATGCAGCGAAGAGTTTTTTTCCACCTGCATTAAACCCTGTTCGCAATATTGTTTAGCCAATGCAAGGTCTTGTTTCCAGATAGACGTTGTTGCCAGATTATGGCAGATAGATGCAATTTGGGATGTATCAGTTGTCTGTGCCAGTACCAAGCTTTTTTCCTGGATAAAAAATGCCCGGTCGTAATCGCCAAGCCTTGTATAATTATTGCCCAATGGTTTTAACACATGTTCTAAAACATCTGTACCCGGTATTGGTTTATCAAAATAAAACCGGTAAGCCTGTTCATAAGCACCAATTGATTGCAAAATATTGCCTCCATATAAAAGATAATATCCCTGAGCCGCCAGGCAATTGAACCACTCTTCCCGTTCGGCATCTGTTTTACAAACCCGCCATGCATTTGCCTGTGCTTTGGTTAAAATGGAGATACGCCTTGCAGGATCTTCATACACATATGCCCGGTAACTGTACAGCCATGCTTCCAGGCTATCGGTTTTGCGAAGCGAATCCAATTGATGTACAAATTCAGCAGGTAACTGCTGCTCATCATTTTTTATTTCATTTGTTGATTGTGCAGATATAATTATAAAAACAGCAAGGCAGGATATCCCGATAAAAAATTGATAAAACTTTTTTAGCATCAACAGAAGTTAGATGATTAAAGAATGGCGAACAGTGTTGCTTATTTTATAATCTCCATGCAAGGTATGCATATAACCCATTGCGGGGAACCCTGAAATAATGTATAAACCTGGCACCCAGCACAGGCCCCACTCGTACCCTGCCAAACTGTACATCTGCAAAAACAGCTACATCAATATTGCTAAACCATTTTGAAGTTGGAAATTCTTTACCGATAATAATTGGCGTGGGGTTTGGTTGCTGTTGCATATATATTACCTGGCGGTTGTTTGTTTTGGTATACGCATCAAACGAAAGTATGGTGCCCAGTCCTGCACCAATCCAGTTTAAAAAATTATACCGCAGTTGCGCCGCCACCAGATCGAGTTTAATAATTTTTGATTTTGCATAACCCTCTCTTCTAAAAATATGGAACGTGGCGTTATTAATAACTGTGTCCTTATTTTCTGTACGGTTATCAACCAGTTTTTCGGGAAATTGCAGATATCCTGCATACAATTCTCCCTGCAGGTATTTGCGGTGTGGTGCATAAGGCGATATACTGCCGCCAATTGAAAAATAATTTTGGTTGTTCGCATTTTTTCCAAAAAAGAAATTGTAGCCTGCAATCACCCCATACGATTTTCCTGGTTTAAAATACCCTTTTTGATTATTGGTATAAATGGGTTTGTTGTTATCAAAAACAATGGCAGCATTACTTACAAAAGGAAGCTTCTTTAATTCCTTATTAAAATGCAACCGGTATTTTATAAAGCCCATTGTTGAATCGGGATCGCTGAAACCCTGTTGACGCAGACCCTGGAGGTAAATATTTTTGAAAACAAAATAGATACTGTCTTTATGTATGATGGTATCAAAGCAACTTTGGTTTGGCCTTGTTGATGCTATACAAAAAGCCGCTTTGGGATAATAATCCAGTATCTCTACAGAATTTGCATCCATCATGGCCGGCACACTTACCGCAACAGAAGCCTGCCGTGCAGGGCCTTTACCGGTATTTTGAAAGCGAACAGTATACGTCATTTCTTTTTTCTTGCCGGTGAACCGGTAATTGAGCCTTCGGTTTTTCAGCATCATCCTGTTTGGATCGTGCGATGCAACGATCTGCAGCTCGATGGTATATTCTTCAATTTCCAATGCCGGGTTATCCGGTATAAACATGCCTGTCAGTTCAACAACGGCATTGGTGTCTTTGATCATTTCGGGCGTGGTGTGCAGGGTGATAAAGAAATATTTTTCTCCTCCTTTTTCTAAATTATTAAACCGCCAGGTTTGGTTTTGCCTGAAGGTTTTTTGTTTAGCAGCGATCAGCTCGGCCAGGTTTCCGCCATAATAACCAAAACTTTCATCCTCAACAAAAGCATTGGGACCAGCCAAAGAACTCAATTCCAAATTTTGATTCACCGGTGTATAGGCCATGATACTGCTCAATGTTGTTTTCTGTTCTTTGTTGTATGTGCGTTCTTCAGAAAGATCAAAATTATTTTTTTTAAACTGCCTTTCGTTATAAAACAAAACCATCGAACCATTCATAGCCGTTGTTTCTTTTTCATTTCTGTAACCGATAATCAGTATCATATCTTCATCAGGCCGGGGCATGCAGTTCACCCGCATTTCAATAGCGCCGCCCTGTTTAAAAAAAGATGGGTTTTTATTTACAGCATACGAACTGTTTTTAGATTTTACCTTAACCGGTTTGGGTTTTAATGGCGGCGGTTTTCCATCATCATAATTATTGGTGGCAAACAGGCGGGCATTAAATAAACCTGTATCGCGGTAAACATGTTTGGGTTTTTCTTCAAAACTAAATTGCCCGTCGCCAAACTCCCAGTAGTAAGCATAAAATGGTTCGGGAGCGCCCGCAATTTGTTGTAAAGGCCGTAAGACGGAACTGAAAATAGCCTGGTTATTGGTAAGCTGAAAATTGATGTTTGCTGCTGAAGTATCTATTCGCTGCCCATTCGCAATGAGTATCATTGTTTGCATCAGCATTAAAAGCAGTATCGCTTTTTTAGGATGCACAGGCCGTTGGTTTATTTTGGTATAATATAAATTTACTCATAATTTTTTCAGAATTATAATCTTTTGAGGGAATTAAACAAATTCTCCATGACAAAATCAACAGGCTTGCGAATTTGTTACCCATATTATTATAATTAGGTAAAAAACAACTGTATATTTAAGCTGAAGCTCATGGCAGAAGCAAAAATTATTCATACCGACCAGCGATATATTACCGGGCTGTTACAAAATGATACGGCGTTGGTAAGGGAGATCTACAGCCGTTTTGCCGGTAAAGTGAAAGGATATATTATACAAAACAGCGGCAGTGAAGATGATGCTGCCGACATTTTCCAGGAATCGTTAATTGATATTTACCAGCAGGCCCAACACAAGGCCCTGCAGCTTACCTGCCCCTTTGAACCCTTTTTATTGCTGGTTTGCAAACGCAAATGGCTGAATGAATTAAAAAAACGTGGCCGGCAGGGGGTAACAAAAGACCCCGATGATGTATATGATTTGGGTGAAGATGTTTTTGCCCTGGCCGAGCAGCTACAGTTGCAGGAAGATAAAGCCTCGCTTTTTATGGCCATGTTTCAGCAACTGGGCGAGCGTTGCCGGGAGATCATCAACAAATGCCTGGGCAATAAACCGCAGGATGAAGTGGCGGTGGAGCTGGGTGTGAGTTATGCTTACCTGCGCAAAAAAAAATCGGAGTGCATGGCAGAATTAATAAAATAGATAAAAACAAAAAAAGCCTCATAAAATGAAGGAGTTTGATTACGATATGATAAACCGCTACCTGGATGGGGAGATGAATGCGGAAGAACTAAAAGCCTTTGAAACAGAAATGCTACAAGATACTGACCTGCAAAATGAAGTGGCATTATTAAAAGAAGTAACTACAACTTTAAAAACAAAATTACATCCTGGTGAAAATGAAACAGCACTACGTAATTCTTTACAGGAGATGAATGCCAAATATTTTTTACACAAAACCGGACAGGCAAAAATCATTCCCTTGAACAGGAGAAGATGGATGACTGCAATTGCTGCAGTTTTAGTAATTGGATTGATGGTTACTATTTGGCAACCCTGGAAAAAAGAAGACCTGTATAAACAATATGCAGCTATACAAATGCCAGCGATTGCGGAAAGAGGAGCTGCAGCCGACAGCTTGCTTAAACAGGCTGTTGAAGATTTCAACAATAAAAAATTTGCAGAGGCAATACCTGCCTTTGAAACGGTTTTAAAAGATAGTAGCGAAAACACATTTGTACAATATTATTATGCCATTGCTTTGTTGCAAAACGATCAACCAGAAAGATCAAGGGCCTTGTTTACTGAATTATACAACGGCGTTTCTTTATTTAAGTATGATGCCGCATTTTATATGGCGCTCAGTTATCTTAAAGAAAAAAACAAAGCGGCTTGTAAAGATTGGTTAAATAAGATACCGGCTGATGCAGGTGCATATGGAAAGGCGCAGGAGTTGTTGAAGGAGTTGTGAGGAAAGTCATTCAGGATCATTCTCTTCCGGTAGGCAGATCCTTATTTTTTTCACGGATGATCTCCGCTGCAATGCTTACTGCAATTTCCTTTGTTGTTTTGCTGAAGATATTAATGCCGATTGGGGTATAGATTTTTTTTAAAGATTGAGAAGAAACTCCTTCTGCTTCCAGCTCATGCAACAGCATTTTTATTTTATGATCGCTGCCCAAAAGGCCGAGGTAAAAAAAAGATTTATCAAGAAATTGCTTCAATACTATCTTATCGGTTCGGTAACCAATTGTCATAATTACCACATATTCATTTTCAATATTGATAAAATGGCCGGCGATCGAGTCATAGTTTACAATATGCTTTTCATGAGCAAATGAATTAGCAGCAATAGTATTCAGTTCTGGCCTATCATCATACAGTTTAATATAAAATCCTAAATAATGCATCAGTTCCGATAATGCAAGGCCAACATGCCCACCGCCAATGATATGTATTACCGGTTGTTGATTGATGGCTTCGCTGTAAAGCCACCCGATAGCTATCGGGTCTGTATCTGTTTTATACTGAAGGCCTGTTGCAGGTTCATCAACAAGCTGTATTCCTTTTGGAGAAAGTTGAATGGATTGCTTTTTTGCGGAGATTATTTTTTCAATCGTAAGTTTATCTGCATTGGTTAAAGGTATGAATGCATTTAACTGGCTGCCGCTGCAGATCATGCCGGATTGATTGTTGGCATGTTCTTTATCATGATGTTGACGCATGAGCAAAACAGTTCTTTCATTTTGCTGCAGCATGGCCTTTGCTTTCTCCACCAGTTTATGCTCCATAATACCGCCGCCAATCGTTCCAAAAAAATCTCCATCAGCAGCAACGGCCATTTTAAAACCCTGTCTTCCGGGAGAGCTTCCTTCACTATCCAATACAAACAATAAAATCACTTGCTGAGCAATTGATAATTTATCTCTTATAAATTTCCATACGTCCATTAAGTATTTATTTTTCTTAGCTATTTTCCACGGGGTGAGCCACCCTTATGGGGTGACTCACCCCTGCTAACTCACGTTCATTACTTCTTCCTGTTTTCTAAAATCTTTTTAAATGACCGTCCCCGTATTTCATCAAGCGTTAAACCGGTTACCAAAACTTCTTCCTCGGTGATGGCGCCGCTATTTAATGCACGTAAAAAATAATTGAGCAACCCTTGTCCGGTTGCAGCATCATCAAATACATCACCAATCAAGGTTGCCCTTGCTGCTTTATCAACAAAGGTTTTTAGTCTTTCAACCGCATCATCATAACTCTCTAAAAAGAAAGCATACACTGCAGCATAGCGCATGGGAAATTGCGCCGGGTTCAGATCCCAGCCCTGATAAAAACCATTCCATAATGAATGGCGGATATGATCGTAACCCTTTTTCCATGCACGGTGAACAGTATCCATATTTTCCTGCAGTTGTTCTGCAGTTAAATCATCTCCCCTGTGCGGCCCAATGGGCATGGTATTGGTTGCTCCATCACTCAGCCAGATGCCGGTGTGTGCCAGTGCCACTTTGGTCATGTGATGTGCAAAATCGCAAACCGGGTGATCCATCTCCTGGTATTTAGCTGTGATGCTGCAACTTGCTGTGTAATCATAGGTACCAAAATGCATGGCAATACACCTGCCATTACTTGCTTTTATAAAACGATACAAAGGATTGGTGCCGTCAATATCCATAATAGCTTGTGTGGTCTCGACCATCATCTCCATTTTCAGAATTCCTTTTTCTATTTTTAATTCTGTTTCAAGGATATCAAAAAAAATTGCAAGTGTAGCAGGCTGTTCGGGAATGGTGACCTTGGGCAGCATCACAATAAAATTATCCGGCAGTTTGCCTCCGGTTTCTTTTACCAATGTGCTTATAAAAATATCCAGCGTACGTAAACCTCTTTCTTTCATCTCTTCGGTAAAAGGTTTTATGCGCATGCCGATGAATGGAGGCAAGGTTTTTTCCTTCATGCCTTTGGCTACTTCCAAAGCTGCTGTACGGGCGGTTTCGTCTTCTTCTTCGTTGCTGCGGTTACCATAACCATCTTCAAAATCAATGCGAAAATCTTCAATGGCTTCTGCTTTTAATTTGGCAATTACTTTATTGTACACCTTGCTGCTGAAGCCCGATGTGGTATCCATGCCAAACACATTGCCGAAGACTTTGTGATCCGGTGCGTAGGTTTCAAATATCTCCAATGCTCTTTTGCCAAGTGATGTGGCAGCATCAGATTTGAACAGATTGGCACCGCCGTATAAAGTATGCACAGGCTGGCGCTCACTCCTGTCGCCGGGATATATTTGTTGAAATGCCGTGTTGGCATTTTTTAAACTGTTAAATAATTCTTCTCTTTTGTTTGTTGGAATAGATAGACTCATTTTTTATTCGTTGTAATTGTTTTGCTAAAAGTTGTTCAACCTTATTGCTCCAGGTTCCCCCTTCAGGGGGCGGAGGGGGTCTTTAAACTACCCCGATACGTAGAATACCCAAAAGGATTTATCAGCAACGGTACATGATAATGTGCATCATCAAAAACGATGAACTGAATTTCTACTTCGGGATAAAAACCTTTTAATTTTTGAGATGCAAAGTAATTGCCGGTATCAAAAACCAATTTATAATTTCCGTGAGCCAGGTTTTTTTGAGATGGTAATAAATCACTTATTCTTCCATCGATGTTGGTAATGCCTTGTGCAATGGTTTGCCAAACACCATTTACCGGTATTTGTAAGCGGATGCTGATATCTTTTCCGGGCTTACCCAAAGCAGTGTCCAGCACATGTGTGGTAAGTTGACTGGTTTTTAAAAAACTCCAGTTGCCTTCGGTCATTAATTTTTGAAAACGAAGAATAGTAATTTTCATTTGCTCGCCCATGGCAATATGCAGTTCTTCGCCAATGGAATTGCTTAACCTGTCTTCCATCAGCCGCAACATTTCTGTTGCCGTTTTTCCGGTTGCACAAACAATAAAAATAAAACCAAACTTCGCTTCATATTCTGTATTGGCATTGGCAAGTGTGGCAATTGTTCTTTTGGTAGCGGCTGCAATTGATACCTGTTCCTTACCGGCAAATTTTTTTGTAAGGCTTTTTACATCTCCTATTTTTGGATGATGCGTAAAAGATTCCAGCCAATCGATGCTGTTGCATTGGTTGTACCAAATATCAGTTGCAGCATCAATGAAATCCTTTTCATTGGCAAAAGGAAATCGCTTCATCATCATTTCAACCCAGATTGAAGAACCGCAGCAACTCAAAAGCAATTTTGCTTTCTCAATCTTATTTACTTTATTAAACACTTTTATTGTCATAATAATTTTTTAAATTATTTTACTGATGCTCCCTGCTCAATCCAACACCTTATAATATCCCTTTCCTTATCCGTCATATTGGTTTTATTATTCTGCGGCATTGTTTTGGTTGCAACAACCCGTTGCATAATCAGGTCTTTTTTCCTGGTAATATCATCGGGTGTGTCATACATCACACCATTGGGAGGCGCTTTATATACATCATCTGTTGGTTTGGAAGAATGACAGCTTACACACCTTGATTGTATGATCGCATTAACTTCGCTTAATTCATTTTTTTATTTACAGGCTCCCGGATTTTTTTACGTAGCAGAAATAAAAGCGCCCGCCAGCAATATCACAACAGAAACCGGCATTACCCAAACCGACAATTGTCCTTTTTCCCTGAGGTTAAGATAATGTTTTACGCCTGCAGTTCCTAAAGAAATGATGACCAATATGAGCCAGGGATTTTCATATCCGAAAGTTGTGGGGAAGTGGTTGCTGATCATTACAAACAAAACCGGCAGCGTAAAATAGTTATTGTGAATTGAACGGCTCAATGCACTTTTGCCCAGTTGTGGGTTTACGGGCACTTCTTCCCTTGCGGCTTTTACCATGGCTTTTTGTGCCGGAATAATTACAAAGAAAACATTGGCCACCATAATGCTGCCAATCATCGCACCAAAATGTATGTAGGCGGCACGGCCACTAAAAACATGACTGTAGAAATAAGCGAAGCCAACCAAAACAGCAAAGCCAACCAGCGTAAACAGAACCGGTTTTTTTATCAGCGGAGATTTGCAAAGCAGATCATACATCACCCATGCAACTACAAATGAACCAACACCAATGGCAATACCATAGAGTGGTGTAATATCCAATACATTTTTGTCAATCAGTAACGCCGATGCATTAAAATAATACACCACAAACAATAAACAGAACCCTGATAGCCAGGTAAAGTAAGCTTCGTATTTAAACCAGTGCAAATGTTTGGGAATGGTTTTGGGCGCTACTTTATATTTTTCGAGATAATAAAAACCGCCGCCGTGTATGGCCCAGAGATTACCGGCCAGTTCATCACGTACATCTTTTGTACGGTTCAGTGCATTTTCCAAAAAAACAAAATAGAATGAAGCCCCGATCCAGGCAATACCAAATGTGAAATGTAATAACCGTACTACAATATTCAGCCACTCCATTAAATGCCCTTCCCAGGGCGTGCCTTTTACATATATATACAATGCACCTACCATGGCTGCTGAAACCAGGATGATAGCCGTGTATACAAAATTTTGTGAAGAGGAAATTTCGGCTTTCTTTTTTTCCATATCCTCCCGATAGCTATCGGGATCATCATCTGCCTCGTACTGTTTAACTACAGAACGCAGGTAATAGGTTATAACAGTAAGCATAACCAAAACAAATCCCAACACCGACAATAAAATAATTCCAAGCATTAATTATACTTTTTTCTTTCCAAATAAACGTAACCTGCTGATACCGCCATCAGGAAAAATATTTAAACGAACATGAGTTATTCCCGATAACTGATTTATTTCTTTTACAAATTCATGTTCATTATCCGCACTTAATTTTTGTGCAGGTAACAATGTTTGCCACCCGATAGCTATCGGGTCAGCTTTATTATTTATAACATCATCATCTTTATCAGATATGCAGGCTTCAATTGAACAGCTATCCGGATAGTTTCCTTTAAAATGACAGGTATCGACAATGATCCGTTCAATATTTCCTGCTGTTGCCAATTTTAAAATTACCCAATCCCTGTTGCCTGGTGTACGATTGCGTTTGGTTTCCCAGCCATCTCCCATGTTGATGCCGCGACGTGGCATGATCAGGTTGCCCATGGCGCTAAAGAACATATCATTGCAGGCAATGGCTTTACCACCATTGATGGAAGCAGCCAAATCAATATCTTCATCTGCGTCAACAGTATCCCAGTTTTTAAATACTTCACCATACACCCTCAACCTTGCTACGCCCCCATCGGGATAAATATGTAAGCGGAGATGCGTATAAATTTCATTGCTGTTGCTTTCGTAAAAATTTTGTGAGCCTGCATCAAGGTGCGATTTGGATAGAATTTCTTTCCATTCAATATCTTCCCATTCTTTTACAGGATCGGCATCAATTAAGTAAACCGCTTCAACAGATGCATGTGGCGGATGATTGCCCAGGAAAAAATTGGTATCAATATCAAAACCAATAATTTTACCGGGTGTTGCCAGTTGTATTACAGCCCAATCGTGACCGGGAGTACGTTTGCGGCGGCTTTCCCAGCCATCCATCCATTTACCCCGGTCGGTATATTTATCGGTAATAAAAATTCCTCTTGTTGGTTTGATGAGATTTTCTTTTTCTGCAAAAAAATCATCAGTGGCAAATAATACTTTGCCGCCAAGCCTTTCTGCCGCAAGATCGGTTAGTTGTGCAAATGCCGGTGCCTCTTTAATTATTTCTTTTACTTTTTCAAAAGCCATTGTCCTGTGTTTTTTTGTACTATTTTTTTATTTTGATAAACCGTAATGCCATTTACTATTGTTTGTTGAACAGTTCCAGATAAATATTGTCCATTATAAGGACTGCAATCATAGCGATGCAAAATTTCTTTTGCTATCACTTCAAATTTTTCTTCAGGGTCCCACACAATCATATCAGCATCAAGCCCAACCTGTAGTTTTCCTTTTTTATTATCAACCTGTAAAAACTTTGCAGGTTGTTCAGTAAGCAAAGGAATGAATTTTTCAATAGAAAGCCTTCCTTTCAACGCTGTCCATGATGCAGGTAATAAAAACTGCAGCCCTGCAATACCGCCCCAGGCTTTTTGCAGGTTGCCGGTTTCCAATTCTTTAATATCCGGCGGAGCCGGAGAATGATCTGTTGTAATAAAATCAAGCACTCCATTTACCAATGCATCTCTAAGTTGATCGTTGTTTTCTTTTTCACGAATGGGTGGCGCACATTTATACAAACAATTAGAATCTGGAATATCTTCGGCATTAAAATAAATATAATGGGCACACGTTTCGGCAGTGATAGGCAGCCCTTCTTCCTTTGCCTGTTGAATTTTTATTAACGCCTCTGCAGATGATACGTGAACAATATGCGTTTTACATTTGTGTTTCCGGCTAAGTTTTATCATCAGGTCAACGGCATCATTCTCCCATTGCTTCGGGCGGCTTTCCAGATAATAACGATAGCTGTTTGGGAAATCAGAGAATTTATTGTCGACTTCTTTTTTAAATATTTCGCAATGCGCCAATAAGGGCAATCCGTATTTTGCGATGATGGGCATGGCTGCATCAATTTCTTTTTCGCCCACATCAGGAAATTCATCAATGCCCGAATGTGTGAGAAAACATTTGATGCCCAAAACGCCGGCCTGCATCAAACCTTCCAGTTCATTTTGATTACCAGGAATCAATCCGCCATAAAAACCAACATTAACATGCAGTTTATTTTTTGATGCAGTTAATTTTTCATCAAATGCTTTTGTGGTAGTTGTAACCGGAATTGCATTTAAAGGCATATCAACAACAGTGGTAATACCACCGGCAGCAGCGGCTTGTGTGGCGGTATCAAATCCTTCCCAATCGGTTCTTCCGGGTTCGTTGATGTGCACATGTGCATCAATAATGCCGGGCATTAAAATACTGTCGCCAACATCTTCAGCTCCATCAGTTTTATTAAAATGTATTGCTGTGATGATATTATTTTCTATACACACAGTAGCCGGTTGAAGTTTTCCATCAAGCCAGCAACAGTTACTGTATATTTTTTTTGTGTTGTTCAAATTAAGTTAATCATTTTTATCAACCGCCGTCAGGGTTTTTCCCGATAGCTATCGGGACTGACGGGGTTGTTGTATAAAGACATTAAAACTTTTTCAGGCGTGATGGGTGCAGAATAACTGATATCAGCAGCGGGGTTAAATGCAAGCACCGCATTGCGAATAGCGAAGTAAGCACCAATGCCATACATCAGCGGTGGTTCACCCACGGCTTTTGATTTAAATATGGCCATATCGTTCCCATCAGTTTGTAAAAATTTTACGTCGAGTGTTTTGGGTATTGCGTAAATGTCAGGAATTTTATATGTTGATAAAGCATTAGATAATAATTTTCCATCATCATTATAAATAATTTCTTCCATCGTCATCCAGCCAATGCCCTGCACAATTCCGCCTTCGCACTGGCCAAGGTCAACAGCCCGGTTCATGCTGCTGCCAAAATCATGCACCACTTTTACAGCATCAATTTCGTAAGTGCCACGCAAACAGTCTACTGTTACCATTGTTAATGCTGTACCGTAAACATGGTAAGCAAATGGGTGGCCTTTTTCGATCGTCTTGTCATAATGAATGATAGGTGTTGCATAATGTCCCTTTGCACTTAAATTTATCCGTTTCATAAAAGCCTGTCTGATCAAATTTGTCCAGTTGAATATTGAAGCCTCGTCATTGATATAAACCACTTCATCTTTTATTTCTATTGTCTCATCTTCATTATCTGTTAACTCCGTTTTAATAAATGAAAACAAACGCTCTTTAATTTGATTACATGCATCAAGCAGCGCCTTACCATTCAGATCGGCAGTTGAACTTGCTGCCGAAGGCGATGTGTTGGCAACTCTTGTTGTATTTGTACTTTCTAATTTTATTTTTTTTGGAGTGATGCCAAAGCAAGTTGCAGCCACCTGCAGCATTTTTGAATTTACTCCCTGACCCATTTCCACAGCGCCTGTACTTACTCCCACGGTTCCATCGCTGTACACATGTACCAATGCACGGGCCTGGTTCATCATGGTATTGGTGAAGGAGATGCCAAAACATACCGGCATGAGCGATAACCCTTTTTTGTAAAATTGATTTTGCTGGTTGAATTTTTGAATTTCTTTTTTTGCTGCTTCCACATCATAAAGCTCCATCACTTCATCCCAGCAGTTTTTCGATTGACATTCTTTTACAATTTGCCCGTAAGGAAATTCATCTCCGTTGTCCATCATGTTTTTCCGCTGAATAAGGTCAGTTTCAACTTTCAAAGATTTTGCTGCATGATCAATAGCTGCCTCAATCACAAACATTCCCTGCGGACCGCCAAAACCACGGAAAGCAGTATTGGGCGGCACATTGGTTTTACAGGAATGTGCAGTTACTTTAACATTCGGAATATGATAACTGTTGGTTGCATGAAATAAAGTTCTTTCTAAAATTGCAGGCGATAAATCGGCAGCTGCTCCTCCATTCTGATAAAATGTTGCTTCGTATGCAACAATTTTCAAGTCTTCATCCAAACCAATCTTATAATCGCTGCTGTAGGGGTTTCTTTTTCCTGTCTTTCGCATATCTTCCATGCGATGCGGAATGCATTTAGCCGGACGTTTCAATAGCCATGCCGTCATTGCAGCAAATGCTCCCCATGCCGATGCCTGATCTTCTTTTCCCCCAAAGCCGCCGCCAAGGCGGGGTACATCCACTTCAACCTTATTCATACCCACGCCCAATACCCTGGCAACTGTGCGTTGCACCTGTGTTGGGCCTTGTGTGGATGAAAATATTTTTACACTATCATGTTCTGTTGGATAGGCATAAGCTCCCTGTGTTTCCAGGTACAATTGTTCCTGTCCGCCTGATTCTGCTTGTCCTTCAAAAATATATATGCAATTGTTGAAAGCGGTTTTTACATCTCCCATTACAAATTTGCGTGAAGGGCTTAATAATTTTCCCTGCTCAAATGCTTCTCTTGGATTAGTGATGACAGGCAACGGATCAATTTCAATTTTTATTTTTTCATATGCTACTTCAGCGGCATCTTCATTTTCTGCAACAATTAATAAAATGGGTTGGCCACAGTAATGCACTTCATTCGCAGCCAGAAATGGTTCATCGGGGATGATTCCTCCTATCTGATTTTCGCCGGGTATGTCTTTGTAAGAAAATATTTTTACGATGCCATCCATTTGCCCGGCTTCAGAAAAATCAATGCTTACTATTCTTCCATGAGCAATTGGCGAATCGAAAACTTTTACAAACAGCATTCCTTCCATCACAGGTATGTCATCTACATAAACAGACCTGCCAGTTACATGGTTGGCTGCATCAATATTACCGACCAAGACCCGGCCCCCTAAATCCCCGCCAGCTGGCGGAGGACTTGAAAGTGTATTATAGTTTTTATCAGTTTTCAATTAGTTAAAATTCATTTTATTTATTATTGTAAAAGCAGAATTTGTTCAACGGCATCATTGTAAGTTTTAAAATGCGCCAGAAACAATTGTCTTAATAGTAATCTTTTGTAATCAGCAGTTCCTCTTGCATCGCTGATGGGTGCAATTTCTGCATTCATTATTTCAATAGCGGCCCTTAAATTTTCTGCATTGATCTTCTTTCCTTTTAAAAAGGCTGCAGTGTCTTTTAAATATTTAGGGAAAGGTGCTACCCCACCTGCTGAAAGATGAATATCCTCAATAACCCCATCATCACTTAATTGCACCTGGCAGGCGGAGTTTACACTGGCAATATCCAAGTGCGTTCGCTTACTTACTTTTTCAAAATTGAAACTGTTTTTTTGCGGTGGCGTAAAAATAATTTTTTCAATGATCTCATCTGCTTCCTTATCAATTTGTTTATATGCTTTGTAAAATTGATTGAGTTTTACAGTTCTTGTTGTTCCGTTTTTATTTAATACAAGCTCACTATCCAGTGCCAAAAATAAAATACTCATATCGCCGATTGGAGAAGCATTTACCAAATTACCCGCCATGGTGGCCATGTTGCGGATGGGAGTTGATGAAATGAGTTTAATATATTTATGCAGATCAGGGAAAAATCCCTGCATCAGTTTAGATTCTGCAAACGCAGTAACTGTTACCGCAGCACCAATATGACATTGCCCGCTCTCAAATTTAATTTCCTGCAAATGGCTACTGTCAAACAAATGCTCTACATCAGCTTTTTTTACTTTTAATGCTTTTTGCACAATCAGATCGGTACCCCCGGCAAGCCTTAATTTTTGTTCAGCAGTACTAACTTCAGTTGCTACTGTGTTTATTGTTTCTTTTAAAATTTTCAGACGGTCTTTTATTTGTAAAAAATATTCGGGAATAAATTTCTGTTCCACCAGCCAGGCAATTGTTTCCTGTTCGGGCTTATCATTTATTTTTTCTGATAATATTGCTGCCGCACGTTCAATAGATTTATAACCGGTGCAACGGCAAATATTACCATCTATCGCAGCAATGGCATCGTCGTATTGTTTTGTCGTTTCATTCAAAACAAAACCAGTGAGTGACATTACAAAACCAATGGTACAAAATCCGCACTGCGTTCCGTTGGTATCAACCATCGCCTGTTGTACAGGAGAAAGTTCCTTCATGTTGATTCCTTCAACTGAAAGTATATGTTTACCATGAGCATTACCAAGCGGCATCAAACAACTGGTCATGGATCGGTAAACCAGTTTACCGTTTTCAAAGTCGCCAACTAAAATGGTACAGGCTCCGCAATCGCCTTCCCTGCAACCGATCTTTGTACCAACCAATCTTTTATAATAACGGATATAATCAAGTACCGTACTGCCGGTAGCTTGTTGTGTATTCACCAATTGATCATTTAGTATGAAACTTATCATTTAATAATCAATTTTATTTGTGCTTTCACTCCATTTTTTAAAAGCTACCTGTGCCTGCTCCCGTAATATCTGTTTGGTAAACAATTTTCTTTCACCAATTGGCTTAGCAATCTCTTCATAAATAAACTGGTCATCAAAGTTTATGGCTGTTGCATCTTCTTTCGAATTGGCGTAAAAAAGTTTTGCCGGCCTTGCCCAGTAAATGGCACCCAGGCACATGGGGCAGGGTTCGCAACTGGTGTAAATCTCACATCCATCAAGCTGAAAACTATTTAAAGCAATACATGCATTTCTGATGGCAACCACTTCGGCATGTGCTGTTGGGTCGTTACTTGTTGTAACCTGGTTTACCCCACGTGCAATTATTTTACCGTCCTTTACTACAATGGCACCAAAGGGTCCGCCTTTCCCTTCTTCCACATTACTGATGGAAAGCCGTATGGCTTCCATCATAAATTCTGAAACATCTTTGCTCATCATTATTTTTTTAGGCTAGCTGTAGTTACCGTTGCAGGTATAGTCCTTCGACTTCGCTCAGGATGAACTGTAGCAGGCAACCGGCAATAGTTTAGCAACGATAAAAATAACAAATTGCCTTTACGCAGACAAATAACATGTATGACATTTAATACTGATGCCTGTTGCTGAATCTGTTTATTATGCCGACTATGTGCTTAACAATTCAATCAGCTTTCTGTCGGCATACTACCATCTAATATTTCACCGCAGCCCTTCCCGAAAGAATCGGGACAGGTCAGGCTACTTATAAAATAAAGATGGTAGTATATTTGTATTCATGATTGCGGGCAACACTTATTTATCTAAAGAACAAAGGCTGAATGCAGTGCAACGCCTTACAGCGTTATGGGCCTTTACCGAAAGCGGGCTTGGCGGTATCATGCATGCCCTGCAAATACCATTTACCGGTTTGCTCGTTGGCGGCATGGCTGTAATTATGATTTGCCTTATTGCTGATATTTCGGAACACAATTACAAACAGGTTTTAAAAAGTGCGATGATTGTGCTGATCGTAAAAGCGATGGTGAGTCCGCATACACCTTTTCCGGCTTATATTGCTGTTGCTTTTCAGGCTGTGCTTGGTTATGGTTTATTCAGGGTTTTTAAAGTGAATTTTTTCAGTATTGTTTTATTAAGCACCATCGCCATGCTTGAATCTGCCATTCAAAAATTACTCATCCTTACTTTATTTTTTGGCGAATCGCTTTGGAAAGCGATGGACAGCATGATTGCTTTGCTGGCCAACCAATTTGGAAGTATTGTTGCAAACGGAAGTTATTGGATAGTTGGCATTTATTTATTCATTTACCTGGCTGGGGGATTTTTTATTGCCTGGCTGGCTTACCGTACCATAAAGAGTTTTAACACTGTGCATCCGGCATTGATTTTAGAAACTTCAGCCGAAATAAACAGAATTATCATCAATACAAAAAGAAATTCCGGAAAAAATAATTATAAAAAGCTTTGGATATTGATCTTGCTGATGATTGTTTTATCTGCTGTGTTATTTGTTTTTGCAGATGATGATAAACAAGGCTGGCTGGCTGTTGCAAAAACAAT
>JANOVD010000547.1:0-12438 GCA_031417255.1 Chitinophagaceae bacterium | reverse complement strand
CCTTTTTCTTCTGCTGCATGAAAACGAAGATTTTCCAAAAGCAAAACTTCGCCGGGCCTTAACATAGATGCGGTAAGGCCTGCCTGCGATCCAATACAGTCATCTGCAAAAAATACTTTTACCGCAGATGTCGCAGATTCATTTGATTCCGCAGATTGCTGAGCATTTAATAATTCGTGCAAATGTTTAACCAGATGTTTTAGTGAATATTTATCTGCGGGCCCTTCTTTTGGACGTCCAAAGTGACTCATTAAAATAACACTTCCTCCATCTGCCAAAACTTTTTTAATGGTGGGGATGGTTGCCGTCATACGGGTATCGTCTGTAATGTTGAAATTTTCATCTAAAGGCACGTTAAAATCAACACGTACCAAAACTTTTTGACCGGCGAAGTTGTGTGTGGAAAATTTGCTCATTTATATTAAACTTATTTAGTAATCTCAATTATAGTTGTTGAAGTATGTAACAGTTCATTAATAGCGGGCATTAATGTTTCTTGCAGAATTATTTTCATTTGGCTATTTGGGCAGTTGCCCATAGTTAACCAAATTAATTTTGGCGGTGGGTTAAATCTGTCAATTAAATCAACAAAGTCTTGATCTTTTGAAAGCAGTATTACGTTTTCCTTCTTTTTTGCATTTAGGAATATCACTTCATCTTTTTCATCATTAATGAATAACTCGTAAGATGAAATGGCTTTTAAACCAAAGTGCTTTTGAATCCACTTTGCAATTATTGGTGATAACTGCATATCAAGCCATAATTCAATTTCATTAAGCTGCATGTAAAATAGTTGTATTTCCCAGCCTTAGAGCGGCATATAGTAAAGAAGCCTTAATATCTTCTTCTTCCAAAGCAGGATGCTCTTCAAGTATTTGTGCATTACTCATACCCGAGGCTAAAAGTTCTATAACGTCTTTAACTGTAAACCTCATTCCCCGAATAGTGGGTTTACCACCCATTAAGCCGGGAATAATAGTTATCCGTTTTAATAATTCTGTTTCCATTGTTATTAATTTATCACTCTAAAGGTACAAATTTTAAATGGTTGTTAATCTGGCTGTATTATTTTACTAAAAAGTTTTCGCATTATTAATTAAAAAGGCTTCTTGAACGGAAGCCTTTTTAAAATTTTCAAATAAACTGATTTTATGCAATTAAAGATGCAAAATGATGCACTGTACGCACCAACTGGCTTACATAACTCATTTCATTATCGTACCAGCTCACCGTTTTTATCATTTGCTTATCGCCCATGCTCATCACTTTTGTTTGTGTAGCATCGAACAAAGAACCGAAACTGATACCAATCACATCACTGCTCACAATTTCATCTTCGTTGTAACCAAAACTTTCGTTGCTGGCAGCTTTCATGGCTGCATTAATTTCTTCAACAGTAACGGTTTTTTCTAAAATTGAATACAACTCGGTAACAGACCCCGTAATTACAGGAACCCTTTGTGCACCGCCATCTAATTTTCCTTTCAGTTCGGGTAAAACCAAACCGATTGCTTTGGCCGCACCGGTACTGTTAGGTACAATGTTGGCAGCAGCAGCTCTTGCTCTTCTTAAATCACCTTTTGGATGAGGAGCATCAAGTGTGTTTTGATCGTTTGTATAAGCATGTATGGTACTCATGATACCGGTTACAATACCAAAACTATCGTTGAGCGTTTTTGCCATTGGTGCCAGGCAATTGGTTGTACAACTTGCACAACTGATAACGGTTTCTGTTCCATCCAAAATGGCATGGTTAACATTAAATACCACCGTTTTTAAATCGCCGGTTGCAGGAGCAGATATAACCACTCTTTTTGCACCGGCAGTTAAATGCGCTTCGGCTTTTGCCTTATCGGTAAAGAAACCGGTACACTCAATAACCACATCCACATCATGGCTGGCCCATGGAATTTGAGCAGGATCTTTTTGTGCATATACTTTTACCTCATCGCCGTTAACTACAATTGCATTTTCTGTTGACTTTACATCCTGGCCAAAGCGGCCCTGTGCACTATCATACTTTAATAAATGCGCCAGTACTGCAGGACTGGTGAGATCATTGATGGCTACAACATCAATACCTTTCATATCATATATCTGGCGATAAACCAAACGTCCAATGCGGCCAAAACCGTTGATAGCAACTTTTACTGTACTCATGTTCAATTAAAAATTAAGAATTAAAAAATAGTCCCGATAGCTATCAGGATGCGGTGCAAAAGTACATTTTGTGCAACACATAAACAGCGAATATTTGCAAACGATTTAAATTATTTGGCTGAAAAACTGCCGAACGTTATCTTTGCCCGCCTGAAACGAATGTTAATCATTTGGGCGGGCCGTCCTTAAACAATAAATGCCGCGTTGGTCAAGGGGTTAAGACGCCTCCCTTTCACGGAGGAATCACGGGTTCGAATCCCGTACGTGGTACAACAGTAAAGCCTTTCATCGCTGAAAGGCTTTTTTATTTGACTAAGCAGGTGCGGCAACAAAGAAAAACCCTGCAAAATACAGGGCGTAAAGTTTTAAATTGATAAAATACTTTTGTTATCATTTAGTTTTTAGCTCTCTGGCTTTAAACTTTGCTTTTTGTTTTGCAACCCATTCGCCTAATTCTTTTTCCTGTTTTTTAGTCATAGGGTTATATATCAGCATAGGGCCATCAAAATCTGCATCTGTAATAATCCTTCCTTTTTTTATTGCTGTTTTCATAGCGTAAATTTAGTATTTTTAAAAGTATAAATCAACTATTTTTTTTGCTTCTTTTGTTTCAATAGCCATTCGTAAACCACCTGTTTTTATTGCCCCAAACCGCATATAGTAAGGCATTAAACGGTTCTTGGCTTCAAATGTTATGTATCCGTCAAAACCTAAATCAAATGAAATTTTGCAGCAAAGAGCAACCATACATTTTCCGATTCCTGAATACAATGAAATGCCCCGTTTATTCAAATTATTTAACTCCATGTTGGCACATCTTAATATTCCTGTACTTGGCGTAAAAGCTACTAAACCATGCAGCATATCCATTTCACCTTCCCTTGTTATTTTAAATAATATAAACCCGTCTTTTAACAATTTTTCAAAATCAAACTCAAAATATTCTTTGTGCTGTTTTATTTCTTTTAAGGTAGCAATGCTTGCTACGGCATTGTGCTTTTTACCGGTGGGGTTAAATGTTATAGCATTTTTAAGTGTGTAGGTATTTTGCATTGCTCATAAATTTAAGTTTTATTATTTACTTACAAAACAGAAAAAAGGGGTTAAGACGCCTCCCTTTCAAGGAGGAATCACGGGTTCGAATCCCGTACGTGGTACTAAAGAACAGACATTGGTTATTAGTCATTAGAAAAAGCCTTTCATTGCTGAAAGGTTTTTTTATTTACAGGCTTCGTAGTTTATGTACAAATTAAAGCATTCAGGTTTTTTCAACCTGAGCTATTGGATCTTCATCTCCAAATAACAATCGCCAGAATCTTCCATCTCTTAACCGCAATAGTTTTCTTGAAACCAGGAAATGTATAACCTTCTTCTCAATAAGCTGATGCAATGGAAGCAGTATGGCAATCAGTCCGATTTTTATCAGGAAAATATAAAGAGGTTCGCCATGTGTCCAGTCGTGGATCTGTTTATCAGCAATCATAATCAGGAACTCAAAAACAAATATGAATGACAGGAAACCTAAAAGCCGGATGGTTCGTTCCGAAACCCGGAAGAACCCGATCATCATTGAAAAAATAAAAAATGTTACCACGCCAATGGTGATGCCAATGTATTGCAACTGGTGTCTTCTCCTTGTTTTTGCTTCCTCTTCCAACTTTGTATTGTCATGTACTTTTTGTTCATTTATCAATTCTGCGAGTGTGAGTTCATTTTTATTATTGATGCTTTCCAGTGAATCGTTGATCGCTTTATATTTTTCATGATAGAAAAGTGCATCTGTAATGTTGCCGTTTTTTTTGCTCAGGTCATACACCTCAAAAGCAGCTTCTTGTTGACCTTCCGGATCGGCCAGTTTTTCACTAAGGCTAAAAGCTGTTTTCCATTCGGCAATGGATTCATTGAGCTTACCGGTTTCAGAAAAAAAACTGCCCATGTCTGCATTAATACCCTTTTTTCTTCTGTCATTCACTTTTGAATAATTAAGGTCATATGCCCTTTTTAAATAGAATGCTACCGAATCCAGATTTTTATAGTACCGGTGGTACCTAAATAAGTACATATCCATGTTACGCCTTGATTTAAGAAAGTTTTCCCACCTGCCGGGCTTTTTTTCCATGTATTGAAAGCCGGGTCCTAAATCATTTTTTTTGGCAAACATCAATGCATCTATATAATCATTCTCCCATTTTTGCTTTGCCTTATCTTCTAATCCCAGCGAATTTGCCAGGTGCATGAAACGTAAATGATATTGCTCTGCAGAAACAAGATCAGCATTTAATAAACAGGCCTGTCTTATAAAATAATTTGCAGCAAGGTCATCATAGGGGTCTTTTGTTTTATGGGCAAAATCAAGCAGCTTTATCCGGTATTCAATCCTTTTTTCTTTGTCTCCCATGCTTCCATAAATATTACTTAGCCAGATATTATAATCCCATAACAGGTAATTATTGTTCATTTTTTCTGCAATGTCCAATGCCTTCAGCTGGTACTTATATGCCTGTAAATAATTGTTTTTATCAGTATAAGTGTTGGTATAAAATGCATACGCCTCGGCTATCAGTGAATCATCACGGGATTCCAATGCCGCAGCCAGTGTATTAGCCAGGTAGCCAAGGGATTGTTCCATTTTGCCATCCCTGGCAAGGCTCCACCCTATGTAACCATTACCCATCACCCTGGCAACAGGTATATTTTCCTTCTGCCCTATATTAACCAGCTCACGGCACAAAGCATATCCTTTCTCTTTTATTGAATCGTAAGTAGCGCCAAACAGATAACCTTGAATTAACCACGAGTAATGTTCGGTCTTCACCACCCAATCCTTGCTCTTATCCGCTATTGCTTCTCTTAGTTTTAAACAGGAGTCGGCTTTTGCTTTTTCACCAAGTGCTGCGTATTTATTTTCTAAAAAAATAAGTGCTTTAACCCTTATCACATCTGTTTTTGCATCATTCACTGTTTTTATAAGATGACCCAGCGGATAGAAGTCCTTTGTTCTCCAGTTTTGTGCGTAAGTAAACTGCCTGCAATTACTAAAAGAAGCAGCATAAAGAAGTGTTTCATAAAAACCATTTTAAATAGTAAAGAGCTGTAAGCCTATCAAAGATATAAGAATAAAAAACAAGTAAAGTGGGTTAATGTTCTGTAGTTTGTTCTTTAAAAAGTACCCTTTGAGCAAAGCATGCAGCAATGTTATTTACCCCATCAATTGTACATTCATATTTTACACAACAGCGCTCACATGGGTATGCTGGAAGAAGCAGAAAAAGTAAATAATGCCCTTTTACATTTTAAATAATGCCTTTTAACATACTACAGTATTAAAAGGCAGCGTTTTTCCTTATTTTTAGGTCATACTATTGCTTTAATTAACAACATGAAGAAATTCTTTTTTGTAACCTTATTTTCTATTCTCACATCTGTATCTTTTGCTAATCATACCAAAGGTGGTTGGATGTATTATGAATACCTTGGTCCCGGAGCTGCTCCCAATACATCCCAATACCGGATCACTTTAAAATTATATACTGAATGTAACCTGAATCCAGGTCAAACGGATGCAACTGTACCATTCACTTTTTTTAATGCATCAAACAATACCCAGGTTTACAATATCACTGTTCCTGTTATCAGCGATGTTAACACAAACAATTGTACAAGCCCTGAATGTCATCCCTGTATAACCAACATTCCCTATATCTGTTATAAAATACGTACTTATCAAACAACTATTGAACTCCCCAATACAGTTGGGGGTTATATTGTTGCTTATCAAAGATGTTGCAGAATTTCAGGAATACGAAATATTCAGGCTCCATCAAATAGTGTTGGTGAAACCTGGACTGTAACCATACCAGGAACTGCTGTTGCAGGTGCAGAAACTAATTCAAGTGCAAGATTTTCACAAAATGATACAGCTATCATTTGCCAGGGTAGTAGTTTTACTTTTGATTTTAGTGCCACGGATATAAATAATGATTCACTGGTTTATGCTTTTACTCCTGCATTTGGTGGAGCTTCCAATACTGCACCAAATCCTCCAAATGCTTCAAATCCTCCTTATTCATCAGTACCGTATGCTGGAGGTTTTTCTGGTACACTGCCTCTTGGAAGCGGTGTAACAATAAATACAGCAACCGGTATTGTAACAGGCATTGGACCGTCAATGGGTATTTATGTAATTACAGTTACAGTAAGCGAATATAAAAGAGGTACCAATATTAAGATTGCCGAAGTACGTAAATCCCTTCATATTGAAGTTACCAATTGTTCTACTACTGTAGCCGAATTAGAACCCGATTATACTAGTTGTGATGGATTTACTTTAACCTTTACAAATCGGAATAATAATAATATTCAAACTTTTGATTGGGATTTTGGAGATGGCAATTCATCTACACAAGCATCACCAACACATACTTATGCCGATACAGGTGTTTACATTTTAAAGCTGGTTGTAAACCGTGGATTACCTTGTTCAGATTCTACAACAGCGCCAGTAAAAGTATATCCTGGTTTCTTCCCGGATTTTGAAATGCTTGGCCAATGCCAAAATGTACCTGTTCAGTTTAACGATCTTACTACAGCCACTTATGGTGCACCAGATAAGTGGAATTGGAATTTTGGTGACCCCACTTCACCAAATAATACTTCAACCCTTAAAAACCCAACGCATATTTACAATACAACAGGTAGCTATGATATAACTTTTGTAGTATATAGTAACAAAGGATGTTTTGATACGGTTCGTAAAACGCTTGTTATCTTAGATCAGCCACCTTTAACTGTTTTTCCAAAAGACACCTTAATTTGTATTATAGATACCCTGCAGTTAAATGCAACTGGTTTAGGAACATTTATATGGAGCCCTAATTATATGATCAGCAATGTAAATGCGCCAAATCCATTAGTTAGCCCAGATGTAACCACCACATATTACCTGAGTATGACAGATGCTTTTGGTTGCACGGCAACTGATTCAATAAAAGTAAATGTAAAAAACTTTGTTACGCAGTTTGGCGGCCCCGATACACTCATTTGCATAACCGATACAGTTGTATTAAAACTTACCAGTGATGCCCTGCATTGGCTATGGACAGAAACACCGGCAAATAATACTTTAAATGATCCTACTTTAAAAAACCCAACAGCAAGGCCATTGGTAACAACCACCTACCATGTAGTGGGTAATATTGGTAAGTGTATTGCCGAAGATGATATTACAATAACGCCAATACCATACCCCGCTGCCAATGCAGGGCCCGATAACACTATTTGTTTTGGAACTTCCATACAACTGAATGCATCGGGTGGCAGTATTTATAGCTGGAGCCCCAGTGCTTTTTTAACCGCTACAAATATTCCCAACCCGGTTTCGGTAAACCCTACCAATAATGTGCGGTACATTGTTACAGTACGTGATGTATTGGGATGCCCCAAACCAGTGAAGGATACAGTGTTTCTTTTTGTGGCAAAAATAAAAGCCGATGCAGGGCCAAGAGATACATCGGTTGTAATTAACCAACCCCTTCAGTTATATGCAACAGGCAGCACCAATTATTCCTGGACACCAACCACCTGGCTCAATGATCCTTTTATCAGCAATCCGATTGCATACCCGCAAAATGATATTGAATATGTGGTAAGGGTAAGCAATGCCATTGGTTGTTTTGATACCGACAGTATCCGTGTACATGTATTTAAAGTTAAACCCGATCTTTTTGTCCCCAATGCTTTCACCCCAAACAATGATGGCAATAATGATATTTTCAGGCCCATTGCCCTGGGCATGAAATCGATAGATATTTTCAGGGTGTACAATCGCTGGGGACAAATGTTATACTCTGGTACCGGTAACGGGGCAGGATGGGATGGCAAATTTGCCGGCAAGCCTCAGGAAACAGCAACCTATGTTTGGTATGCCGAAGGTGTTGATTATACCGATAAAAAAATAAAAAGAAAAGGTTCTGTGATATTGATAAGATAATATGCCTTTTATGCTGCTTCCGATAGCTATCAGTATGGGAAAACCTGGTTGTGTTTAAAACAAGAATAACAGTAAAAAGAATTTCAGGGTTATGACATTAGTTAATGCCGAATATATTAAAGAGTATAAATTGTTGCTCACTTTTAGTAACAATAAGCAAAAGCAGGTTGACTTTGAGCCTGTAATAAGAAAGCACGCCATGTATAAGCCTTATCTGAACATAGATAATTTTAAAAAATTTAAGGTGGAATGGAATGCTTTAAGGTGGCCAGGCAACAGGCTTGATTTTCATTATACACAATTATTAAAGATTTAAGTAATTGTTTTTTATCCGGCAGTTTCAAAATAAATGCAGCTCATCGCTTACGCTGTTATTGGTGGTAAGTTTCAACAACTTGCCATAATAAAACCTTTACAATAAAATGTTGAACAAAGTGAAATCCTGCAAGGCGGGGAAAAAAGTAATTAGTGTAAAGCCACTTAAAAATTTCATGCTTCAAATAGAGTTTGACTCTAAAGAGATCCGGTTGTTTGATGTAAAGCCATATTTAAGTTTGGGTATTTTTGCAGAACTTAAAAACGAAAATTATTTTAATGATGTAAAAACCTGTTTTGACAGTATCTCCTGGAAAAACGGGCAGGATTTTAGCCCCGAAACACTTTACCTTAAAAGTGTATCAGATACTTAACTGAAGTACTGTTTAAGATCAATAAAATATTGCCATTACTGGTTTTCTGGTACACTTTTGAAAAAACATCTTCTTTTTTTATTTCCCATTCATCCATTACTTTGCAGGCATGATTAAAACCGTTTTAATAACAGGCGCTACTGCAGGCATAGGAAAAGCCTGTGCTATAAAATTTGCAGTAGCCAAATACAATGTCATCATTACAGGCAGGCGACAGGAGAGACTGACTGAATTAAAAGCTGAACTGGAAAAAGAATATGGTATTGAAGTGTTGCCTTTGTGTTTTGATGTACAGGATAGAAATGCCGTAGCAGCAGCTTTCAGCAACCTGCCGCAGCAATGGCAAAAAATTGATATTCTTATTAACAATGCAGGGCTTGCCCTGGGCAGGGATAGTTTTGAAAACGCTGATATGGATGACTGGGAAACCATGTTAAATACAAATGTGCATGGCCTGCTTTATGTAAGCAAAGCAGTTTTACCTTTTATGCTGGCGAAACAAAAAGGGCATATTGTAAACATGGGCTCGGTTGCCGGTAAGGAATTGTACGAAAAAGGCAATGCCTACTGCGCAAGCAAATTTGCTGTAGATGCCATTACCAAAGCCATGCGTATTGACCTGCTGAAAAATAATATTAAGGTTACCGGCATTCACCCCGGGGCAGTAGAAACTGAATTTTCGCTGGTAAGATTTAAAGGAGAAGCTACAACTGCAAAAGCTGCTTATGATGGTTTTACACCCTTAACAGCCGAAGATATTGCCGAAACGGTATTTTACTGCGTAAATTTACCCGATCATGTATGTATTAACGACCTGGTAATTACCTGTACACAGCAGGCCGGCACGTACTATTTTTATAAAAAACCGTAAAAACAACCGCAAAAATTTAAAAGTTTTTTATTATTATTGTTGTTACAATAATTGCCTTTATAACCCGTTATCAGACAATTGAGCGTGTACCAACGCAACTGATTAAATGCAGGTAGCGGTTGTAATTGAATATTTTTTTTGTAGTCCTTTATACTTTTTACTTACCAGAATATGAAAAATCGTTTACTGTTTTCCGGAATTTTAGGATTGATTTTTATTGGATTTAGTGTCACGGCTCAGAATGTTATCCATCAGCAACCCTGCATGTCTCCTGCCATTTTGCAGCAGGCCGACAGCATGAAACTTTTATTGGCAAAACAGGGATTTATTGTAGTTAAAGAAGCTTCCATGCAAATGGTGAGCGAATATGAAATGCCGGTTATCGTTCCTTTAACCGAAGGTAGCTGGTACCAGTTTGTTTTTATTGGTGATATGAGTTCGAAATTGTATGAAGTGCGTATGTATGACTGGAATGAAAAGCAGGTGGTTTACCAGAAAAAATATTGGGGCGATGTAGATGGCAATGTGATCAGTTATTCTTACATACCTAAGTTTTCCGAATTTCATATGATCAAACCCGTTCAGGTTAATAAAAAGAAAAAAGATATTTGCGGCTATGTAATGCTGCTAAGAAAAGTAAAATAAAACCAGTGCTTGGTTTTAATAAACTCCTCCGGTAAAACGGAGGATTTTTTTATTCCCTTCCCGCCTTCGCAAAGCTTCGGAGGGCAAGGCGGGAATGATTTGCCACAGAGGCCCGCCCGGCTGAACCGTTCGGACGGGCACGGAAAAGAAGGCAACTGTTTTTTAATATTGAATCCTTACTTCTTCATTAACACAACATGCATCTTTGTAACGGGTTAATGTTTCTTTGTAACGGATACTATTTTTAAACACGTATCAAAATCAACCTAAAATACAAAAGCACAGAATAAACCTAAGTTTTTTCTGTGCTTTCCGTGTCCCGATAGCTATCGGGATGGCAATATCATTTTGCCGAAGGCAAAATATTAATAATAAATCAGTTGCTTCTATTGTGTCAGCGAAATCCTCACCTGTAAACCTGCCCTTGTATTTACAATGGGTGCGCTGGATGAAATGTATGGATTAACCCTTCGTTGTTCGAAATATAATTTTATGTTGATACGGTTGTTAATAAAATAATCAACCGAAGGCGAAATGGTAATATCTTTACTGCCGCCTGTTGCAAAATTATTATCCTGGTCTAACCGGCTGTTGGCAGTTACATTATCCCTTATCCTGAAATCAAGCTGAAAGTTAATTTCATTTTCAAGTTTTTTACCATCGCCATTTTTACCGGTAAGGAATTTAGGCCATTTAATATTGATAAAGCTTAAAGGATTTTTCATGCCCTTCTTACGGTAACCGGCGCCAATTACAAATTCGGTACTGCGTACTTCGCTTAACTGAAAATCAACTAAGCTTAAACTCAACTGCCTTGTTTTTGAATATTCAAACTTGGCCTGCAGTTGGTTTGTAAACATCAAATCAATTCCCAACAATGGCGAAAACTGCTCTCCAATACTGAGATTGGGTAACAGGAAGTATGGTACAAAGTTTTTTGAAAGGGTATCGTAAAAAGATGGATAACCAAATCTTGATATATCCTGGTACAGCAAGGCAGATGTAAAACCATTCATACTCAGGTTACCGGTGTAGCCATGCGAAACCGAGAAATTGGTAAATAATTTATCCAGTCCTTTTATCTTGCTTAACCCGTTGTAATCAAGTTTCCAGTTAAGTTTGGGTTTAATGCCACGGAACGGGTTTGATTTGATGTTTGGATTATTTTGCCTGATCAGTGAAACTGATTTTGGATCTTCGCCGGTGTATGCTGCAATAAATGAAGGTATTAAAACGTCAATGGCATATTTACCGTATCCATAATAATATCCATCGGCGCCAACCTGGTTATTACTATATGGATTGGCTTTACCCAAACGCTCTGATAATATGATACGGTAATCCTGGAATTTTTTAAAGGTTTGTGAAACCCGGTTGGGATCAAATTTACCAAACAGTGTTTTAAATGCAACATAACTCACATCAAAGCCACCACCTGCATAAGGATTAAGATGTTTATAGCTATGATTAGTACCGCCGCTTGTATCAATAAACCTGAAGGTTTCGGTATAGTTTTTATTAAAGGTCTTACTCATGTTCAGCGTAATGTTCAGGTCACGTATGGGTTCCAGTTGAGCCGAAAAAGTTATACGCTGATCAAAATTCTGCATGAAAATGGAATTGAACGTAGTATCCTTCGTTATCAATCCTTTTCTGGCTGCAGCATTCATCCAGGCGGTATCCGGTTGTTGTCCCAAAATAAAATCAATTCCCGGTGCCATACTCTTCCAGTTTTGGCCTACATATTTAGTACTGTCGGTATAACCCGGCAAACGTGTATTTGCATTTTCTGAAATAGAGAAACTGGCCTGCTTTAAACTGGTTAGGAGTTTCCCTGCAAATTTTAATCCTTTGCTTACATACGGCACGGCGCTCTGGTCAACCTTTCTGTGTTTCTTAACCACTTTTCTGCCATTCTTTTTAATTACCGTGTCTTTGTATTTTGTTATCCTGGCCCGCCATTTTTCCTGGTCGGTTTTGTTGCTTTCAACATCTAAATGTTTTAAACATTTTGATTTTTTAAACAGGCGGGTAAAGTAGAACAGGGCAGTAGCTTCACTCAGCTGGCCGTTATCAATAATATT
>JANOVD010000546.1:0-11300 GCA_031417255.1 Chitinophagaceae bacterium | reverse complement strand
AAAAATTATTAAAGAACAGGTCAGGAGGTATAAGATGGTTATACAGTAATTAAGTGATGAGTTTTTTGGCTAAGAGGACAAAGGAGAAAAAGAGCTGAAGGAGTTGTATCTCTTTTTTCCTCTTTTCCTCTTTTTTCCTCTTAGCTAATTGTATTTTTTTCCTTCAACTTGTTAGCTAGCTCTCCGCTTTTTTCTTCTCATCAGGAAAAGCCCGCTTGTGTACCAAAGAATTAAAAAAAGAAAGCACCGCCCCAAACAATAAAGCATGCCAGAAGCTTTTAACTTCAAAGCCATGAACAAAATAAGCATCAAGTAAAATAATGCTTGCGTTAATTACAAAGAGAAAAAGGCCGAGCGTTAATATGGTGGCGGGTAAAGTAAGCAAAATGAGCAGGGGCTTTACAATTGCATCCAGCAATGATAATACAACAGCTACTATTATGGCTGTAAAAAAATCAACAATGGCAATACCCGGCAAAATATAAGCCAGTATAAAAACATTTACTGAACAAACCAGCACTTTAAAAAACCATTTTTGCATAAATTATTTTTTTAGCTTTGGGCGTAAAATCAAATTACAACTAATTCGTAAAAATCTTCAGGATTTAAATATTTTTTTGCCAGCTCTCTCAACTCTTCTGCTGAAATTGTTTTTATAGTTTCTATCGACCGGTAAAAATAATCACCGGTAAGATCATTCAGAATTAAATTTTTCCATCGGCCCATAATATGAAAGGGGCCATCCAAATCTCCCAGTATTGTTCCAATTAAATAATTTCTTACCAGCAACAATTCTTCATCATCAACCAGGTCTTCCCTTAATAATTTCATTTCTTTATACACTTCTTCAATTGTTGCTACACAAACATCTTTGCCGGCTTCTGTGCTGATCATCCATGCCGATTGGTGAATATGGTTTTGTACATAACTGTGTATACCGTAAGTATAACCTTTGTCTTCACGGATATTGCTCATGAGCCTGGAGCCAAAAAATCCACCAAAGACAGTATTCAAAACCATCACTTTCATAAAGTCGGGATGATGCCTGTTGGGGAATGGCCTGGCAATACGGATGGCACCCTGTACGCCGTTTGCATCGTTTTGTATGCGGTATTTTTTTTCGGTTGCAGGAGATTGGTTGATTGATGCAAGCTGATTGTTGAATGGCTTTAAAGACAGATCGCCAAAAGTATTGTTCAATTGCTGCTGAATATCGGCTGGTAATTTACCACTCACAAAAATTACACACTGTCCGTTAAGATAATATTGTTTAAAAAAATCTTTAAGCAGGCCGCTGTTTAAAGCATCTAAATCTTCGGGGTTGGTGTATTTGCCATAAGGATGTTCTTCGCCATACAAATAAGCATCTACTAAACGGGTTGCAACAAAATCGCATTTTTGTAAATTAACACTTAAGCGTTGTTTCGAATTCTGTTTGTAAATATCCAGTTCTGTTTCACTAAAAACCGAATCGGTGATCATCTCTTTAACAACCGGCAACAATGCAGGCAAATGTTTATTTATGGTAGAAAGTGAAACAACTGCAGTTTCATTATAACATGCACGGCTGCAATAGGCGCCGTAATAATCAAACTCTTCATTTAACTGAAAAGCAGTTTTGTTTGATGTGCCGTTCTTTAATAAATAATTGGCGGCCGATGCAACATTTTTTTGCTGCTCAAACCAATTACCGGCATAAAATACCAGCTCAAGTTGCAATACTTCCTGTGCGCCTGCGTCAATGGTATAAACAGGCACACCGTTATTTAAAGTAAAATGCTGGTAAGGTTTAAGTTGCAGGTCAAATTCAATGGCATCTTTTATAACCGGGGCTTCAATTCTGTTCATGTATGTTTAGTTATCAGAATAATAATACAGCGTATTACTGTTCTTTTCGTCAAAAATTATTTTGCTTTCATTCTTTATTTCATCGGCTGTTACGGCACGGTACCTGTCAAGTTCCTTATTAATTAAATCGGCATCTCCCAGCAATTCATAAATAGCCAGGCTTGCTGCACGGTTTGTAATGCTCATGTCTTCAAAAGCAATCATGCTTTCGGTTTTATTTTTTACTTTTTCAAGTTCCCGCTGGCTAATGCCATCCTGCTGCAGTTTTACAAGCTCTTCATTAACGGCGGCTTCGGCATCTTCCATCTTAACTCCTTTAACCAGTTTTCCTTCAATGGTTAACAAACCTGCATCGGTACTGCCCAAATGATAACACTCAATATTGCTAAACAACTGTTTTTCTTTTACCAACGATTGAAACAAACGTGATGAGCCGCCGCCGCTTAAAATTTCAGTGATCAGGTCGGCGGTGTAATACCGCATATCGTTGCGTGGATAAATATGCCAGCATTTGTACAAAGCATCAAGCGGTACATTTGCTTTTACAGTATTTGATTTTGCTGCAGTTTGTTTTGGTTCTGCCGGTAGGTTACGAATATATTTTTCTCCGGCCGGAATTGGTGCAAACCATTTTTCTGTAAGCCGTTTAACTTCTTCAATCGTTACATTGCCCGCAACAACCAAAATAGCATTTGATGGATTATAATGTTTATTAAAAAATGCTTTTACATCATTCAGTGTTGCATTTTCAATATGGCTCAGTTCGGCGCCAATCGTCATCCAGCGGTAAGGATGAACGGTATAAGTAAGTTCTCTCATCTTATGCCAAACATCGCCGTAAGGTTTATTGATATAGTGTTCTTTAAATTCTTCGCAAACAACTTTTCGTTGTGTTTCTAAACTTTTTTTGCCAAATGCCAGCGATAGCATCCTGTCGCTCTCCAGCCAAAAAGCAGTTTCCAGGTTTTCGGCAGGTAACTGGCAATAATAATTGGTGAGGTCGTTGGTGGTAAATGCGTTGTTATCGCCACCGGCCAGTTGCAGCGGTTCATCATACACCGGAATATTGATGCTGCCGCCAAACATCAGGTGCTCAAATAAATGGGCAAAGCCTGTTTTAGCCGGGTCTTCATCCCTGGCACCAACATCGTACAATACATTAACCACCGCCATGGGCGTACTCTTATCCTGGTGAACCAACACTTTTAAGCCGTTGGCTATTTCAAATTTTTCAAACTGAATCATGTGCAAATGTACGGAGGAGAATGCTACTTCGCTTATTAGTGTGCTTCGTAGCAAAAGTAAAACCGGCAGTAAGTTTAACGGATGCTTATCGTATTCATAGTTATCTCTTTTAAAACACCGTCACGTCTTACTATAACCTTAACTGTTTCAAACGGTTTTTGTAAAATGTATTTATAGGCCTGCATATTTAATGAAAAATTCTTGTTTACAGCAAGTATTTCGTCATTTACTTTAAACCGGGCTTTATCGGCCGGCGAGCCGGCAATTACATCTTCAACAATTATTTTACCATTTACATAGTAAATACCCAGCCCGGTATAAGCATAATCAAAATCTTCATTAAAATGCGTATTGGGTAATAAATGTATTTCACGATTTGGATAATTAAAAATCATATTGAACCTGCGCAGCAGATCATTGCCTAAAAGGCCGCCGGTAAAGGGATACGAGGTTACATTATAGTCGTCTTTGTAAAGATAAGTTGGTACCGACCTGAATTTATACGGGCCTATTTTTACTTCTTTAATAATGGTAAGCCGCATTTGCAGTTTACCGCCCATGCCTTCGGCCTGTGTAATTACCGGCTTTCTTCTCATAAGCAGGATGCCGCTGTCACGTACAAATTTTTCGCTCATCAATAAACATAAACCTGCGCCGGTATCTAAATAAAAATTAAAGCCCAGGCTTTTTTTGTCTTTTATATTCAGCCATTGAATTGGTAAATTGGTAAATGCAGGGTGCAGCATGTGTCCGTTCTTTGGGTAATCAATTTTACCCGGGCTGTACACTTCAATCATACTGCTGTCGAAATTAATTTTTACAATATAACGGCTGAAAAAACTATAACCGATTATGCCATCCACTTTTTCGCCATATACACTGCTAAGCACTTCATAATTAATTACGTGAAAATTCAGGTGCTCAATTTTTAGCCCGGGCAGGGTAAGGCTTTTATCAAAGGCAAAAGAAACCTTACGGATACCGCCAATACCGGTAATGCTGGTATCGCTTGGTTTTAAGGCAATATTAAATTCAACACAGGTGCTTGAGTCAAGCGATATTCCCCCGCTTCCGGTATCTAAAATAAAATTCAATGTGTCTTTTATTTCTGCAAATTGTGCCTGCAGCACCATTACACCGCCGCTGAACTGTTTAAAAGGGAACCGGGTGATGAATTTTGATTCCTTTTGAGGCAATAATTCCTGAGCATGCAAATTTGCATGGGCAAATAAAAATAATATGATGAAATAAATTCTTCTCATGCCATGTACATTCGAATTTACAACCTATTGGATGTACTTTTGCTGTTTATTACACAAAAGGAAGATGGATGGAATTAAATGATCTATACCAGAAAGCACTTCGCTTTGAGTTTCTGACTGTTGAAGAAGGCATGTATATGTTTGAAAATGCTGCATTAACAGAGTTGATGTTTGTTGCTGATGAATTAAGAAAGAAACAAGTGCCACACGGAAAAGTTACCTGGCAGATAGACCGTAATGTAAACACTACCAATGTTTGTATCGCTAACTGCAAGTTTTGCAACTTCTACCGCATACCCGGCCATGCCGATGCTTATATAACAGATATTGAAACTTATAAAACAAAGATAGAAGAGACCATAAAATTTGGCGGCGATCAGCTTTTATTACAAGGCGGACATCATCCCGAACTGGGCTTACATTTTTATGTAAATCTTTTTAAAGAACTTAAATCGCTTTATCCAAATATTAAACTGCATACGCTGGGCCCACCGGAAGTTGCACATATAACCAAGCTGGAGAAAAGCTTGCCCGGCAGCAAGTCGGGTACACACCGTGAAGTATTGATGGCTTTAAAAGAAGCAGGTATGGATAGCCTGCCCGGTGCAGGTGCCGAAATTTTAACCGACAGGGTAAGGCGCCTGATAAGCAAAGGAAAATGTGGCGCACAGGAGTGGCTTGATATTATGCATGAAGCACATAAACTAAACATCACTACATCGGCCACCATGATGTTTGGCCATGTGGAAACCATACAGGAACGTTTTGAACATTTGGTAAAGATTAGAGAAGTGCAACGCCGAAAACCTGCCGGGGCAAAGGGTTTTCTGGCTTTTATTCCCTGGACATTTCAGGATGTGGATACGCTTTTAGCAAAAATACGCGGCGTACATAATTTAACCACTGCAGAAGAATATATACGCATGATTGCCATCAGCAG
Organism: Chitinophagaceae bacterium; assembly: GCA_031417255.1. Classification (GTDB taxonomy): domain Bacteria; phylum Bacteroidota; class Bacteroidia; order Chitinophagales; family Chitinophagaceae; genus Ferruginibacter. Next base: position 6,005 of record JANOVD010000546.1, on the reverse strand, counting down.
AATTATGTTGCCCAATATTTTAAACATACAGGCAAGCTGGCTTACAGTTGGCAAACAAGTGGCACAAATTTGTTTAAATGCCGGGGCCAACGATTTTGGAAGTATTATGATAGAAGAAAATGTGGTGAGTGCAGCAGGAGCACCTCACCGGTTTACTTATAAAACCATTCAGCAATCAATAAAAGATGCAGGCTTTGAGCCGCAATTACGAAACCAGCAATACGAGTGGCGTGATATTCCCGAAAGCATTGTTGAGCAGGTTGTAAATTATTAGCCCCCTAACCCCCGAATGGGGAACACACATGACAACAGATAACAAAAAAAAATTACTGCACCGTTTTAGAATGATTGGTATTGCAGAAGGCATTTCATTTTTAGTTTTGTTATTGATTGCTATGCCGCTGAAATACTTTTTTAATTTCCCCGAAGCTGTAAAAATTACCGGCTGGATACATGGAGCACTCTTTATTGCATTTATTTATTTTGCATTTGAAGTAATGGGTAAATTAAAGAAAAATTTTGGCTGGTTTGTTAAAGCTTTTATTGCAGCTTTTTTTCCGCTAGGTACATTTATTTTCGACAGGGAATTAAAAAAAGAAGAAGCATTATTATTGCAATAATTCCGTTGACAGTATTCCTTTCTTTTATAATACCATTAAATAATAACGGGCATTTAACTGCTTATTTGATGTATAACTTGAATAAGCCCCCGATTTTTTTTAGATTTGATGAGATTTTCATCAACTTTAAGATATAATGAACAAAATTCTACGCTTTAAAAGAGCAAGCTTATCAACTTTTATATTGATCTGTTTAAGCGTTTCAACTGCAAAAGCACAAAGCAAAGCAGAAACCTTACACCAGCTCAATACCCTTTTGATTAACACGGTAATGGTTGATTTTTTTACTCCGCCTGTTGCCAGCCGCATTTATTCATACCCAAATATTGCGTTTTACGAATGTATCCGGCTGGATGACCCTTCGTTGCCAACGTTATCAGGTAAGTTAAACGGACTTGGTATTTTACCGGCCCCGGATAAAAACAATACCGTTGATAATTTTATAGCCGCCGCTGTTTCTTTTTCTTATATGGCTCAAAACCTGGTAGGCTCAGAGTATAAACTGGAAAACTGGCGCCAGGCATTTATTGATTCACTTTTGCTTAAAGCCAGGGGCGATGCGGGCCTTATCCGGAATTCTATATTATATGGCAAGCATGTTGCCGACAGTATTTTTGCCTGGGCAAAAAGAGATAATTACAACCAATCACGGGCAATGCCAAGATTTACTTTATCAAAAGAACCCGGCACCTGGCAGCCAACGCCTGCCGATTATGCCCAGGCTATTGAACCATTCTGGAACACCATCAGGCCTTTCACTTTAACATCTCCATCTCAGTTTTCGCCAAAAGAAAAACTGGTATACAGCCTCAAAAAAAATTCTGCGTTTTATAAAACCATGATGGATGTTTATGAAACGGTTAAAAACCTGGATACAACAAAAAAAGCCATTGCAAAATATTGGGATGATAATCCAAATGTATCTGTTAACATGGGCCACCTGAATTATTTCATTCATAAAATTTCGCCGGGCGGGCATTGGCTTATGATAGCCAAACAGGCCTGTGAAGAAAAAAACGAAACGGTTAGCCGCTCATCACTTGCTTATACTCTTACTTCAATTGCACTGCTTGATGGTTTTATTTCATGCTGGGATGAAAAATTCAAAACCAATCTTATTCGCCCCATAACAGTAATAAATGATCACATTGATAAAAACTGGCAGCCATATATTCAAACGCCTCCATTTCCTGAATTTACCAGCGGGCATGCTGTTGTTTCAAATGCAGCTGCTACTGTGCTTACAACTTTGTTTGGCAACAATTATGAATTCACTGATAAAACAGAAATACCTTTTGGAAATGATACCCGACATTTCAAATCATTTTACGAGGCATCGGAAGAAGTAAGCTGGAGCAGGGTTTATGGCGGTATTCATTATCCGGCTACGGCACTTATCAGTATTGTACAAGGAAAAGAAGTTGGAAACCATGTTTTAAAAACATTATACCCTGCTGCTTTTAAATAACTCATACTATGTTAATAACAAGCCATCGGTTTTGTACTTTATTTTTATTTATTTTTTTTGCTGTTAGCGTATCGGCACAACAAAATAATGCAAACAAAATGTTTACCCTGATGCACCCCAACAGTACCGGGGTAACTTTCAGAAACGACATTATTGAAACACAAACCATGTTCCTGTACATATATGAATACCTGTATGTGGGTGCCGGTGTAAGCACCGGTGATATTAATAACGACGGCCTGCCCGATATTTATTTTACATCAACCCTGGGCAGCAATAAGCTGTATTTAAACCTCGGCGGTTTTAAATTTCAGGATATAACCGAAAGCGCAGGTGTTACCGGCGGCGATGGCATTAAAACCGGTACCACTATGGTTGATATCAACAACGACGGTTATCTCGATATCATGATCTGCAAGTCGGGATATAAAGATCCCAACCTTCGGAAAAAAATATTGTACGTTAATAATAAAAACAACACCTTCACGAACAGGGCTGCTGAGTACGGCCTTGATGATGCCAGCTACAGCATGCAATCTTATTTTTTTGATTATGATAATGATGGTGATAAAGATGTTTATTTTTTAAATCACCCGATCGATTTCAGCAAGTCAATGCTCATTCCGGCAACAATGGTGAATGGTAAAGCAGTGTATAACGCAGATACCAATACCGTTTATGTAAGCGACAGGCTTTTTGAAAACCGCAGCGGAAAATTTGTTGATGTTACCAAAAAAGCAGGCCTTATTAACCATGCCTTTGGTTTAAGTGTATCTGTTGCAGATATAAACAAAGATGGCTGGCCCGATATGTATGTTGCCAATGATTTTAATAAACCCGATTTTTTATACATCAATAATAAGAACGGAACATTTACCGATAAACTGACAACATACATAAACCATATCAGTTTTTCGGCCATGGGTACCGATATCAGCGATCTGAATAACGACGGGCTTGAAGATATACTGGTAATGGATATGGCAGTGGAAGAACCTGTAAGGCAAAAGCAATTGTTTGCAGTAAATCAAAACTACGATAAGTTTCAACTGCTGCTTAAATACGGTTTGTATTATCAATATCCACGCAACAGTTTTCAATTAAATAATGGCAATGGCACTTTCAGCGAAATAGCCAACTATGCCGGCATTGCCGAAACCGACTGGAGCTGGAGTGTACTTACTGCCGATTTTGATAACGACAGCTGGAAAGATATTTATATCACCAACGGGCTGAAACGGGATATGACTGATTGGGATTATAAAGTTTTTATCCTGGACTCTATCATCAACACCATGAACAAAGGAAAATCTGTTGATCTTAACACCTGGCTAAAAAGCATGCCCGAGGTGCCAGTTAAAAATTATATTTACCGCAACACCGGAACTTTACAGTTTGAAAAAGTAACTGACTCCTGGAGTGATGCTCCTCCATCCTTTTCAAATGGCGCTGCCTATGCCGACCTGGATAGAGACGGCGACCTGGACCTGGTTGTAAATAATATAGATGCTCCGGCTTTTATTCTGAAAAATAATGCAAGAGAAAATGCTCCGGAAAATCATTACGTGCGGTTTAGGTTTTTAAAAAACAACAATTCGTTTGAAGAAGTTTATGGAGTTGTTGTAAAACTTACCAATGCCGCCGGGCAAATACAATTACAGCATTACGATCCGCAAAGAGGTTTTTTATCTTCATCTGAGCATTTTTTACATTTTGGTATCGGAAAAGAAACAAGGATACCAAAAGTTGAAATTACTTTTCCTTCATTAAAAAAAATAATTCTCGAAAATGTTCTCGCAGACCTTGAGTTTGTTGTTGTTGAATCTGGTGCAAAACCCATGGGCACTACCATTGCTTCAACTTCAAAATATAAATTTACCGATGTAAGCAAAACCGGTAAATTAACCTACACACAAAACGAAAATGATTTTATAGATTTTAAAAGAGAGCCTTTAATACCTTATATGTGCAGCCGTAAAGGGCCTTATTACAGCAAAGCAGATGTAAATGCCGATGGCACGGAAGATCTGTTTATTGGCGGCGCTGCCGGCATCGAAGGTAAACTGATGCTGCAAAATGCTACCGGTTCTTTTACTGAAAAAAAACCTGCAGCTTTTACTACCGATAAAAGCCAGGAAGACATGGGTGCGCTTTTCTTTGATGCAGATGGCGACAGTGATATGGACCTGTATGTAGTAAGCGGCGGTGCCGAATTTAATGCCGGCAACAATTTGTACCAGGATCGTTTGTACATAAATGACGGTAAAGGAAATTTTACAAAGTCGTTAAAAGCATTGCCAACAGAAGGTTTTAACGGCAGTAGTGTTACAGCTTTGGATTTTGATAATGATGGGGATCTGGATCTGTTTGTTGGCGGGCATGTTATACCGGGCACATTTCCAAAGCCCGACAGGAGCATGCTTTTACAAAACAACAAAGGTGTTTTTACCGACGTTACCAATCAATTGGCAAAAGCATTGCTTAACCCCGGTATAGTTAATCAGGCCATTTGGGCCGATGTGGATGGAGATGGTAAAAATGAATTAGCAATCAGCGGCGAGTGGATGCCTTTGGAAATTTTCAGTTTTCAAAACGGGCAGTTCACTAAAAAACAAAATTCGGTTCGTATTGTTTTACCTTCAAAAAAAGATACACTCATCAGCATGGACGCCTTCAGCGGCTGGTGGTATAATATGAAAGCCGAAGACCTGGACAATGATGGCCGTATGGATTTTGTAATGGGCAACCGTGGTTTAAACTCTACCATCAAAGGAAATATTAATGAGCCGTGCACCATTTATGCCAAAGATTTTGATAATAACGGAAGTTATGATGCTGTGCTGGGCTATTACAATCATGGTAAATGTTATCCTTTGTACAGCCGCGACCAATTGATTGACCAGGTACCATCCATGCGTAAAAAATTTGTACGTTACCATAATTACTCAGGCAAAACACTTGACGGAATCTTTACAGATGCAGAAAAAAAAGATATGGATGTTTATAAAACCAATTTTTTCGAATCGGGTGTTTTGATGAACGAAGGCAATGGCGTTTTTCGTTTTATCCCTTTTCCGGAAAAGGCACAGTTCTCAACCATTAATGATATGGTAATTGATGATATTGATAATGACGGTATAAAAGATATTTTGGTTTGCGGCAACTCAAACGATCCCGCTGTAATGACAGGTGTGTATGATGCTACATCGGCATTGCTTTTAAAAGGCACAGGCCAGGGAAATTTTGCAGCAGTATCGCCTGCTGAGAACAGTTTAAAAGTAAGGGGCGAATCACGCAAAATGGTTTACCTGAAAGCTAAAGGCAAAACAACTTTGATCTTTTTAAAGAATAGTGATGCGGCACAGGTGTTTATGAAGGAGTAAAATTCTGCATTTAATTAAAATAGTCCGTATGAAATTTTTACTCCCTCTATTTGCTTTTTTCTCTTTATCCTCTTTTGCTCAGGATAGCGTAAGCAATGTCAGGGCAATTTTAACTGAAGCGGATTCTGTAATAATTGTGAGGCATGAAACATTACTTGTTCCCGGAAAACCTGGAAGGGCTTCAACCAAAAAAGAAATAATTATCGATGGAAAGCCAAACTATGCTATAATTCTTGAGTTGCATAAGCTTGACCATAAATCAATCGATAGTCTTGCGTTTATTTTAACAAAAGAGTCAAATGATGACATTACAATAATGAATTGTTTTGTGCCTCATCATACAATCTATATTTTTAAAAATGAAACCCTTTCTTATTTTGACCTTTGCTTTGGAGGGTCTTCCTGAAAACACGTAATCCACACTGGTAAAGGATTTGAGGATAACTAAATATTAAAAAAGCCTCACTATGGCACAAAATGTGTTCAAAGTGAGGCAACATTAATATTTAAGAACTATGTCAAATTTACTATTTT
>JANOVD010000545.1:0-4685 GCA_031417255.1 Chitinophagaceae bacterium | reverse complement strand
CATTTAAACCATCAATAGTTACATTATCGGCACCTGCAAAACTTATTAAAGGAGCACCGGCAGTAGAAGCACCACTAATAGTTCTTGCACCACTTGGTTGAACACCCAGAGAAGTCCAATTGGCAGAAGCGTTTAGAGCAGTTGCCCCACTTTCAGTACTTACATCGGCTGTAACTAATACGGTTACAGAACCTTGGTGAACAGTTCCTGTATTTAGCACAGAGAACAAACCAGCAGCAACAGTAAAGGTTGTATAAGCAGTTGGAGTATTGGCAGCACTACCAGCAGTACTAGTTACAATTATAGAACCAGTTGGTGGAGTATAACTGTAATTAGCACCACTATTATTATTTAAGTTAAGTGTACTCATATCATGCACACCTTGCCCATAAGTAACAACATCAGCATCTATAGATGCTTTTGGCCTGTTGCTTGTATAAACATAAAAACTGGTTGCAGCAGTTTGCCAGGGAATGTTAGCTGTCCATGTAGTACCAGATCCAGTAGCCAGTACAATAGTAGATGTAGAATAACTATTGGTAGAGTAGCGAACAAAAATATTTTCAGAAGCATTGGGTGTACCACTGGTAGTAATAGTAATTGTACGAGAACCATAAGTACCTACGGCTTGAGATACTCCGGAAACAGTAACAGGGTTAAAACTGGTCTCCAATAAACTCATTACGTTATCGGCAGTTGCATTTGCACCTACATTAAATGTATAATAATTGCCACTTGTTATTGCAGGTAATAATCCATCGTTACCTGCACCACTAGTATTATACTTTGCACCATTGGCAAATGAGGTGGGGATAAATGTATTTACAGATAATGTATTGCCTGCAGATTGTGGTCTCCAGTTGGGGTTATAGTCTGGTGTGCCTGTAGAACCAACGTGAAAAGCCCAACCAACAGCAGAAGCAGCATGGCTTGTATTTGCCTGCAAACGAACTTGCCTAAAACCACCCACGGTTGAAACTGCAGTTCGACTATTTGATTGTGCAGGGGTAGTTGTTGTAATACCCGTGAACAATATAGAGGGCTGTGCAAAAGCACAAATACTTAAAAAGGTGAGTAATGATAAAAGAAATATCTTTTTTAGATTGTAAAATGTATTCATAAAATTGGTTGTTGTAGTAATTGTATAATTATTTGAGGTAGTAGTTTTCATAAACAAGTTTTTAATGTAATGAATTTGATTATTGTTGCCCTCCTCTGCTTTCGCTAAAGCTATAGTGGATAAATTTGCTGACAGCCGTTGGCCAAAGCCTTTGGCGTTGGACGAAGCCTGGGAGGATAAATTGGTTGCTGTACTTACAATGCCAATACCTGCATTACAGCAGTATTGGTTGCTTACAGCAATATTAATTTTTTGTAACCGTATTTTGTTGCCATGCGGTAAAGCAACAGCCGGGTAAAATATTGTCATATTTTTTATTGTACAATAACCTGCTTCATAACAACCGGGTTATTGGTTTGTAAACCATTTATTAATGTTGGTATTTGGTAACGGCCTTTACGGGTATGTGGATTAAAAAAACTTTAAAAGCCCTTGCAGTTTATTTGAAATTGTGTATCAAATAATTGCAAAACTTAAAAACAAAGTATAACAATGGGAGATTGGAAAATGTGATTAAGTGGTAAAACTATTTAAAAAAATGCATATTCAAAAAAAAAAGGGTATTTATTTTTAAATAAGCCGGAAAGTTGGGAGTTAGGGGTTCCTTCGCAGGCATTCCCGCTGCTCTATAAAACAATGGTATCTACATCCCACTGAAACCCAGGTCGCTTACTTCTCCTCATCAACCCTATCCACCAGGAGAGCGTCTTTTTGTACCAGCGGGGTTTTTGATGTAATACTCAATTAATCTGCACGGGATTAATGTACTTTAAACCGGGTACCTTTTTAAAATCGGCATCATTATCAGCAATAAGGGTAAAGTTGTTATCTATTGCTGTGGCTGCAATTAATGCATCGGGTAATTTTAATTTATACGTTTTTCGTATAACTATTGTTTGTTGTATTATGCCGGCATGTATGCCTATAACAAGTGACCCTGCTACAAAAGATTGATAAATGCTTAAATCATCCGGATTGTCAGGGTTCCATACCTGCAATTCTATTTCAGAAATAAAGGAAATAATACTTTCTGTATCCACAATTTCATCCATAAATAAAACACCTGCTGCCGGAAAGGTTTCATTCAGGTATTTAATGGCTGCTGAACTATCAATTAAATATCTCTCTGCCATTCGTTTCGGATTGATTTGATCTGGCTGTCAATATTTTCATTGCTCATTTTTGTTTTGAGCTTGCTTCGCAACAATGATATTTTTACTGGTTGTTTTACTACCCGTATAAGATTAAGTTCTTCCATATCCTGCAAAAGCTTGTATGCTTTTGAATTAGTAAGTTGAATGAGTAATGTATCCATATATTTTATTTTACCCGTTTACTGTTTTAACAAATTTAGCCTTTTTCTTTCTGACTGCAATGGCTTTAATCCGGTTGGGTGCATTCCCTTCCCGGCAACGTCACTCGCCGGGCCTTTATCCACAAAAGGGTAATTAGCGTAATGTACGGTCGCAACTCCTTCTCAGGCGAGTCTCTACGTATAGCCTGAGCATAGCAGGACTCGCCGTGCTACGGAGCAATTCTTAAACGGCGAGTGTGTAGCAGCGGGGTTTTATTCCATTCTCAGGCGAGTCTCTACTCCGGGCTTTATTCGCAGCAACGTCTCTCCACGGGCCTGTGCATGGGCTGAGGACGTTGCGTATATTTAAAAAAAGTGAATCGCAAACATCGGGGCATAACGCAACGTGCTCTGTTTACACACATAGCTCTGGGAGAGACGTTGCTAAGAAAAAGGTATAATGGCGGCCCGGCAAAGGAAAATGGGTATAATGTTAAAATTATTATCCACAATGGGGTAATTGGTGGGCGGGTTGTTTGGGTTAGTGAACGGGTTGCAGGTGTCAGGCCACTACGAAAAGAGCCCGTACTTCTTAATCTTAAAAAACATATAGCATGCCGGGCCGGATTAAGGGCGGCAGTGGCCAGACACATTAAAAAGAAATACAAGCACACGTATGACACGGATTAGAGAGATTTGCTGGATTTTTTTGCTAAACTGTGAAGCATGTTTCAAATAACCTGTTATCAAATTGAATGAACACGGATTATTCTGCTTCGCAGAATGCAGAATTGCCGAAATTATCAAATTATTCTGCGAAGCAGAATTAAAATCTGTGCTGAGCCTGTCGAAGCATCATCCGTTCAGTCCGTGTCATCCGTGTGCCTATTCTTCGCTATTTGGGTTAAGTTACTGAAGTATTTTAATGCGTCTGCCCTGCAGACACCTACAGAAACTTGCCTGTAAGCATTTAAAATCGTAAATTTGCCATGTAAAACCGATAACAAAATGGGACAATTAATAAACATAGCAGACATTAAAACACTTTACCCGGACGAATGGGTTCTGCTTGGAAATCCAATTATGGACGACAGCAAAATTGATGTGCTATCTGGTATTCCGCTTTTTCATAGCAAAGACAAAAAAGAAGTTTGTTACATCGGCAGAGAAAAGACTTCAGATTTCGATAAAATAACTTTGATTTATACAGGCACTTTTAAACCCACCAGAAAGATTACAGGCATTTTTAACCGTATCACAAAATGACACATAAATTTAAACGGGAACCTGAAAGCGGGCTCTTACTTGTAAATATAGAAATTGACAACAAGTATGAACTGAAAATGGTGCTGGATACGGGAGCAACCAATACAACTATTGACAGCAACGCATTGTACCTGCTTGGTCATAACCTTAAAGACAATATTGGGACCGTTGAAATTGAGACCGCTAACGGAATCATTGAAACTGTCCCGATAGCTATCGGGATGAAATTGATAGTTTTGCATCGCTGGGTTTAACCAAAGAAAAATTTCAAATTCAGGTTTACGATTTTTTAGCTCACGGCATTTTTTCTGACTATAACGGGCTTCTGGGACTTGACTTTTTAGAAGGTACAAAATTTTGTATTGACTGCAGAGAAAATACCATAACGATATCGTGAAAATTAAAACATCCGCTTGCTCTAAGGCAAAAGAATAAATTTGAATTATGAAAACAATGTTTGAAATAAACAAAAAGAAGGTTCCTGCTGTACGCATAGACCCTTCATTGGACAAGTATAACAACATTGTGTTGTTTCCGGAAAAACTTGCTAAAGCAAATGCACAACTAAAAAAATCAGGCTTCCCCGGGCTTACAAACAAGAATAACAATCGCTAAGATTGTGTGTCCCGGCGGGTTTTTCACAACTTACTCATTAATTAAAAAGGAAACCTGCGTAAAACCCCGTGAATAATATACCTGCACAATAAAACTTGCACTCTAAAAATCTCCTGCAGCGGGGTTTCGCAAAAAGTTTTTTTCTCAATACAATGTTTCCTTTAGCGAAAACCCCGCTGAGACACAAAAAAAAGGGTATTTATTTTTAAATATGCCGGAAAGTTGGGATGTAGGAGTAAGGAGTAAGGAGTTGGGAGTTAGGAGTTGGGAGTTAGGAGTTGCAGGGCAAACGCATTAAAAAAAACAAATACAAGCACACGGATGACATGGATTAGAGGGATTTACAGGATTTTTTTTGATTAGGAGATAAACTTGATTCAACTCACCGAT
>JANOVD010000544.1:0-15265 GCA_031417255.1 Chitinophagaceae bacterium | reverse complement strand
ATAGTAAATTTGACATAGTTCTTAAATATTAATGTTGCCTCACTTTGAACACATTTTGTGCCATAGTGAGGCTTTTTTAATATTTAGTTATCCTCAAATCCTTTACCAGTGTGGATTACGTGTTTTCAGGAAGACCCTATTTACAACTTATAAAAAAAGCCTGCAACATTACTGTTACAGGCTTTTGCTTTAAATAACCCTATCATTACAATTTTTGAAAGCTGGCATAGCACACCCTGTTTCCATAGACTAATCTTATTGTGTATTGCCCGGCCGGCAGGTTATGTACACCTAAAGTCACTAAATTATTTCCTGTGTGGCCTTGCTGCTCTTTGGTTAAAACCAAAACATTCTGGCTGTTGTATACATAGGCATGAATCATTTCGGGCTGTGTTAAATACAGATTTACATTAACCGTGGTAGATGCAGGATTAGGAAAAGCCTGTAAAGTACAAGCAGTTGTTACATGCTCAATACGGATGTAATTGCAATATTCTTTCACACATCCACCCAGCAGTACAGCTCTTAAACAAACCCTGTAATACCCGGTATCCTGGAATGTGTAAACCGGGTTATTCTGATGCAGGACTACTGTTGGCCCTCCCGGCATTTTGGTAATGGTCCAGGTTTGATCCAGTATCGGCAGCGTAGCATTTGCATTAAACTGGATCTTGTTGGGCATCTGCGGATTGCGCTGATATGTATAGGAAACATGAGCCGAATCGCAGATTATCTGAGGCAACACCCTTATTTCTTTACAGGTTGTTGAAGCACAGTTTGGCCCACGCCATACCGTTAAACAGGCAACATAAACACCGGCTTGAGCGTAACGATGTATTGCAATGGGGTCGTGGCTTCCGGTACCGTCTCCAAAAGTCCAGGTGTACTGCAATGCAGTATTGATATAATCCGGCGTGAACTTATATTTTTGATTATCGTTACTGAATACCTGGTAAGTATATTTTGAAAGTTGTGTGCATGGTGGTGCCGGATGCGGAATAATAACCGTATCGCAAAATTCCCGTACGCAATTTGATGTTGGGCTTAAATAGATCCGCAGGCAAACCCTGTAACTGCCGGGCTGTGCATATTCATGTATGGCATTCCATGATGTGGCAGAACTGCCATCGCCAAAATTCCATACCGCTATTGCGCCTGCTGTTGGCGGCGTACTCAGGTTGGTGAAATATACTTTTCTCTGATTGGCAGAATCAAGGCGCCAGCTAAAGTTTACATTAAAATTACATGGCGGCGTTACAATAATGGTATTGCATTTTTCACGAACACATATTGCTGTAGGTGGCGTACTGATGTTTGAATTTTTCTTCACCCTTAAACAAACTGTATAAGTTCCTGAAGCTGTATAATTATGTGTTGGAGCGGCAACATTCGGATCGCTTTGTACACCACTGAGTGATGTGCCATCGCCAAAGGTCCACCTTAAAGAATCGGTTGGATTGATTGGTACACTTGTGTTGGTAAATTTAATACGCAACGGATGATTGGGATCGGGTTGCGAAGTGAAATTAACCACAAGGGTGCAAGGTGCATGTACAATTATGGTGTTGCATTTTTCCCTGATGCAAGCAACCTGTGTTGTGCTATTATTTTTCTTCACCCTTAAGCAAACCGTGTATGTTCCTGCATTTGCATAATTATGAGTTGGAGCGGCAACATTGGGATCGCTCTGTACACCACTGAGTGTTGTACCATCGCCGAAGGTCCACCTTAACGAATCTGAAGGATTGATTGGTACACTTGTGTTGGTAAATTTAATACGCAACGGATGAGCTGGATCTGGCTGCGAAGTGAAATTAACCACCAGTGTACATGGTTCATGCACAACAATAGTATTGCATTTTTCCCGAACACATATTGATGCAGGAGTGCTGCTATTATTTTTCTTCACCCTTAAGCAAACCGTGTATGTTCCTGCATTTGCATAATTATGTGTTGGAGCAGCAACATTGGGATCGCTTTGTACACCACTTAGTGATGTGCCATCACCAAATGTCCACCTGAGCGAATCTGAAGGATGAATGGGTGTGCTGGTGTTGGTAAACTTAATACGCAACGGATGAGCTGGATCTGGCTGCGAAGTGAAATTAACCACCAGGGTACATGGCTCATGAACTACAATTGTTCTGCAAATGTATCTTATACAAGGTGCATTGATAGTGGTAGGGTGTTTTTTTACAATCAGGCAAACATTGTAGCTTCCTGCATTTGCATAATTATGTGTTGGCGCAGCAACATTCGGATCGCCCTGTACGCCCCTTAACGATGTGCCATCGCCAAATGTCCAGAACAAAGAGTCTGTTGCAATAACCGGTACACTTGTATTGGTGAACTTGATTCGTAATGCATTATTAGGATCGGGTTGCGAAGTGAAATTAACCTCCAGGTTACAAAGTGGCGGAATAACAATCGTTTTGCATATTTCTCTTATACAAGGTGTTGTTGTGTTTGAGTAATATCTTATTATTCTTAAGCAAACAGTGTACGTACCGGGTGCAGTATAGGTATGTACCGGATTCATTTGATTTGAAGAACTACCATCACCAAATGTCCAACGTATGGAATCGGTAGCAGCTGTATTTGTACTGGTATTCTGAAATTCAATTCTTAAAGGATTGGTTGGCGTAACTGCCCAGGTAAAATTTGGAACTATATTACAAGGCGGGTGCACAACTACTGTTCTGCAAATTTCTCTCACACAGGGAGGAGCACCCGGAGGGGTTAATTTTTTTACCCTTAAACAAACAGTGTACGTGCCGGGCACATTGTAAGTATGTACCGGGTTTACAGCAGTAGAAGTGCTTCCATCACCAAATGTCCATTTGATGGAATCTGTTGCCGCCAAAGGGACTGATAAATTTTGAAAAGCTATGGTTAATGGATTTGCCGCAGTACTGCTCCAGCTAAAATCAGCGACCAGGTTGCAGGCGGCAATGATGTGTACGAATTTGGTAAATGTTTGGGTACATACCGGAACATTATTTGGGGTAACCCTTACAACGGTATGCACAACCGCATACGTGCCCGTTGCTGCATAAGTATGAGTTGGCGAAACCTGCTGATTTCCGGCATTGCCGTCACCAAAATTCCAGTAATGATGCACAAGGGGTGCCCCTTCTGTAATTACCGGGTTAAATTTTACAGTAAAATTGGTGAGGTACTGAGTAGCAAATTCGGCATTACAGGTTGTGCCTTGTGCTGTTGCCTTAAACGTAAAGGCTGTAATGGTAAGCCACAGCAGGGTTAAAATTTTTTTCATAAAGAAGTGTGTTTGTTGGATAAAGGATAAACAGGGATTTTATAGCTTAAGTTAGATTCTGTGGGTTTCGGATTTGTTGCCTGACCTGTAAAAATATCAATAATTTTCTATTATTTCAAGTAAAAACTTTTCAGTAGCCTTCCGTACAGGTGTGGCTGCGCCCATATAATTATTGGCTAAAATGGAGAAAATGAGGAATTTGCCTTTTTTTGTAATTAAAAAGCCGCTGAGGGCACAATTGTTACTGAGTGTGCCTGTTTTGGCATATATAGAACCGCTGTCTTTTTTAAAATAGGAGGATAAAGTGCCTTTGCCGCCGGTGGGTAAAATATTTTTAAGCCTGTCCCAGCCAAATTCATTTTTTGTTTTATTGAGGATATATACAAAAGACTGCGGCGTAAATAAATTATACCGACTCAGGCCGCTGCCATCAACCCAACGGGGTTTTTGCGGAACGTCTTTTAAATCCAATTTTAATAAAGTATCAATAATTTTTTCATCACTCATATAACCCAAATGTTCGTTGCTTGCCATTAATAAAGTTTGCTCGGCAAAAAAAATTATCGCTGCGGTGCATCATGGGTTTAAAGAGAGAGTCGGAGGGTTGGGAGTGAATTTTTTTGAAATTTACGAATTCGGGTAAACCTGCTTCTGAATAATGAACTACAACACCGAGTGTGTCTGATAAAACACTATCAACGGTATTCACAATATAACGACCCGCATCTCCGAAATCACTTCCGGTTTTAAAAGGAATAATTTCTTGTGTTTTAGATTTTAGACTACCTGCTGCAGTAAAATAATTTTCATCTCTGCTTCTCATTACAGTTAGCGGAATCGTATCATTTTTCGAATGTGATAGTTTTCTTTTAAAATATCGTGGAAATACCTGAAGTTGATTTGCATCGTCGATAGAAAATCTAACAACATTGCCGTAAATGGGAAAAAAATTCCTCTCAGCCATATAAGCTTCGTCATAATCATTCCAGGTCCATCCGTTTCCATAAACGGGTATAGGCTTACTGTAATTATTAAAAGGAGTAAACTTTCTTACTAGATTCAGTTTGTTTTGCTTTTTTGATTGCAGGTACTCCCAAACCGGCTGAAAGCTAAATTCTGAATTGAGAAAAGTTGGATCACCAGTACCCAAAATTCTAACCCTGTCCCATCTTTCTTCTACCATTGCTCCCACCAAACTATCCCCCAAATACTTCATCCCTGCATACAGCGTAAACAATTTGGTATTGCTTGCCGGTATAAAATATTTTGTTGCATTATAGTTATACCAATACTTATCGGTTGCCGGTTCGTAAATGCTGATGCCTATATGGCCGGTGCGGATGGCTGTATCGTTTAATAAAATAACATCAGCCTGTTTACCGATCTGTTTTGTTACTGAACAAGAGGCAAGGAAAATTAAGAATGAAAAACTAAGAATGAAACAGAATATTTTAATTGAGCATTTCATTGGGGTTCATTTTTAGAAATTGCTGTTAAAATATCTTCCATCTGCTCTTTAAGTGTGGGCAAATCGTTTTGTATAGTATTCCACACTTCCGAAATATTTACTTTGGAATATTCATGCGTGAGTAAATTTCTAAAAGATTTTATTGACCGCCACTCTACATTAAAAAAAGTTTCCTTTATACCCAAAGATATTTTATCGGTTGCTTCGCCTATAATTTCAAACTGGCGTACGGTTGCAGATTGAATTAAAATACTATTGAAAAAATTTTCAAAATTGATGCCTTTTGTAAAATTGTTGATATGCTCTATGGCTTCCAGCACATCTTCAACCCGGTCAATATCTCTTTGGTTATTATTTTGCATAAAGTACCACTATATCTTTTTCAATACGGGAGTAAAAATTTTTACGCAGGCCGTTTTGGGTTGCCAGGTCAACTTTTTTTTGTGTCAGGTCTTCCAGGTCAGCAACATACCTTCCCAAAGCAAATAATCCTACAGGCTTTTCCATTTCTATTAAAATATCAATGTCAGAACTCTTTTCATCATCTCCACGTGCAAAAGAGCCAAATACAGAAACTTTACTTACAGGTTTATCTGCAAAATAGTGTTGTATTAAAGTATATATTTTTTCTTTGTTCACTTTATTTCAATAGAGTATAAAAATAACTCTATTTTATTAAAAAAGTATGGTTACCGGCAGGTTCATTAATAAAATAGCTTTGGCCTGTTTGCTTATTTGTTTTGATACAGAACAGGAACTGATAAAACTCAGCAAGAGTAAACCAACTAACCATTGACGAATGCCCAATGTCCATTGACCAATGATCAATGACCAATGTCATATTTCCGTTTGATTCTTTTATATGCTCCATTTGCCATTAAAGTTATAATTTTCAACATTAATAATAACATACCGATGTTTCAGATAAAAAGGCTGAAGTTATTTACGGGATTATTGCTGCCAATAGGCATGTTGTTGCTAACCATTTTCTTTGGTACAACAGGTTATATGGTTATTGAAGGTTTCGGGTTTCTGGATGCTATGTACATGTCTGTAATAATCATATCTACTGTGGGCCTTGGCGAAGTAAAATCATTGTCTGAAACCGGACGGATATTTACCATTATCCTCATACTGATAAACCTGGGTTTGTTCACTTATTTTATAACACTGCTTACCCGTTTTTTTTCGGATGGTGAATTTATTAAACTGTATAAACAGATTAAAATGGAAAACAAGATTGAACAACTGCAACAGCATGTAATTATTTGCGGTTTTGGCCGAAATGGTAAAGAAAGTGCCCAGATTCTGTTCAACAATAAAATACCTTTTGTTGTGCTGGAAGAAAAGCATGAACTGGAAACTGATCTTGAATTTAAAGTAAGTTATTTTTTGAAGGGAGATGCTACAAAAGATGAAGTACTGCTGGAAGCCGGTATAAAAAATGCAAGGGCACTAATTACAACGTTACCGGTTGATGCCGATAATTTGTTTGTAGTACTTACAGCCAAACAACTTAACCCCGGTATAAAAGTAATAAGCCGGGCTTCAGAGGATTCATCTGTAAAAAAATTAAAAATAGCCGGTGCCGATAATGTGATTATGCCCGATAAAATTGGCGGTGCTCACATGGCAACCCTGGTAATGCTGCCCGATGTGGTGGAAATGCTGTCTATCTTGAGTACACAAAGCAATGAATCATTTCGGGTGGAAGAAATACAAGCCAATAAAAATATTTCGCTGGGCGAACTGGATATGTGGAGCAAGACCAACTGTACCATATTGGGTATAAAAAATCCCGGCAATCATTATACGATTAATCCCGATGCTGCTTATCATATTAATCCCGGCGAACGCTTAATTGTAATGGGTAGCGATGAACAGATTGAAAAAGCGAAAAAACTGATTTAATTATTAATTAATAATCAGTATTCGAAAATTTATCGATTCAATGATATTAGCTTCTTTCCTGTGCCCTCAACCATCTTTCCGGAATTTCGTTCTGGCTGGCGTGTACATAATCATTGTAGCTGCATGGAATAAATTTTTTGTTGGGCAACTGCATCCACCATCTACCCGTTTTTTTACTTTGCAGAAAGATGGAATCTATTTCTGTAAAGCTGGTATGATACTCATTAAAGTTATTCCTGTCATCAACAGATGCTTCCTGCTTGCTGCGGCTTTTGCCATCAATAAAATACCATAGCATTTGCGAAATTTGTTTTGCACTCAGTTCTTTTACATCCTGCTGCGGCAGGTAACCATAAATGCCAAAGCTGTTTACTTTATTACTGAGGCCGGCAAACCTGGCAAGTGTGCAGGCCTCCTCGCCGGTAAAGCCATTGGGGCTTTCGCCGCTGGCAGGCGAGTCGCTGTATTTAATAGCACTGATATCGAAACTCAGTAAATGTGTATTTCTTATAACCGGTTCCATCTCTTCTAAATTTTCACGTGCTGCACCAACGCGGTAACAATCAAAGCGAAGCTTGTCCATGGTTTCCAACATGCGGGGGTGCACAAAATAACTTTGAAAACCAATATGGTTGTAATGCTTTACCAGATTGGGTTCGCCGGTGAGCATCTCCAGTAAAAAATTTTCGCTGTGTAAAGGATTTTCGCCTTTCAGGTTAATGGTTGCATCAATACAGGTTGCTTCAATAACCTGCTGCAGTTCTTTATAGGCAAAATATTGCGCCAGCGTAATATCATGCGATCCGCCAAGTATCACAACCGTTTTTTTCATGCGCAACAGTTCGGCCAACACTGTTTTTACTGCAGCATAACTGTCGCTTAAAGTAGCGCCGGTTTTTATATTGCCAATATCTGCAATCACAACATCGGTGTGCCAATAGTGCAATAGGTATAATTGTTTGCGGATGCAGTCGGCTGCATTCAATGGGTTATCAACAACACCGCTTCCCCTGGTTTCATGCACACCAACCAAAACAATATCGGCATTGGTAATATCAGGCAGTTCGTTTTCATAAATAGCAATATGTTTGGCAAGCTGGCCATCGGTATATCCATTGTCATCATTCAGTTCATGAACGGGAATGGCGGTTAAAAAATCGTGCAGGTCGTACATTCAAATTTTTTTGGACAAACCTAATTTAAATAATTTCAAATTGTGTATTTATCAGAATAAAATATGATAAATGTTATGTTTTTTCATATCGCTAAATTGTTAACTTCGCCATACAATAATTTTTAATGATGAGCAATAAGCAGGAAATATTAAATGATGTAGTAATTAAGTTTGCCGGCGATAGTGGCGATGGAATGCAATTGACCGGAAGCCAGTTTACCAATAACACAGCCATGTTGGGCATCGACCTGGCTACTTTCCCCGATTTTCCGGCCGAGATACGGGCCCCGATAGGCACCTTGCCCGGTGTGAGCGGCTACCAACTGAGGTTTTCATCTGACAGGGTATTTACCCCCGGTGATGCCTGCGATGTGCTTGTAGCCATGAATGCGGCTGCATTAAAAACAAATTTGATTGGCCTTAAACCGGGTGGCCGCATTATTGCCAATGAAGACGGGTTTGATGCAAAGAACCTGAGACTGGCTAATTACCCGGAAGGTGTAAATCCATTAACTGATGAAAGCCTGGGTAATTATGAAGTGATACGGATGGATGTAACCAAGATGACCAGGGAGGCCCTGAAAGATATTACCATGGGGGTAAAAGAAAAAGACCGTGCAAAAAACATGTTTGTACTGGGCTTTTTGTACTGGATGTATAATCGTGATATGGAAACCACCATTGGTTTTATTAAAGAAAAATTTGGTAAAAAACCCGAAATATTTGAGAGTAATGTTAAAGCATTAAAGGCAGGATATAATTATGGCGATACTACCGAAACCTTTACTACACGTTATACGGTAGCCAAAGCAAAAATGGATCCCGGAACCTACCGCTCCATCATGGGTAACCAGGCTTTATCTTATGGTTTGATAGCGGCATCGCAAAAAAGTGGCCTCCAGTTATTTTTGGGCAGCTACCCCATAACCCCTGCCAGCGATATTTTGCACGAGTTGAGTAAGTATAAAAATTTTGGCATTAAAACTTTTCAGGCCGAAGATGAGATTGCTGCTATCACATCGGCCATTGGTGCCAGTTATGGTGGCAGCCTGGCAGTAACAACAAGCAGCGGCCCCGGCATTGCATTAAAAGGCGAAGCCATGGGCCTGGCAGTAATGCTGGAAATTCCTTTGATCATTATCAATATTCAACGGGGCGGCCCATCAACAGGGTTACCAACAAAAACCGAGCAAAGCGATCTGATGCAGGCTTACTATGGCCGTAATGGCGAATGTCCCATGCCAATCGTATCAGCATCTACACCCAGCGATTGTTTTAGTGCTGCTTATGAAGCGGTACGCATTTCGGTGCAACATATGACACCGGTTATATTATTAAGCGATGGTTATATTGCCAATGGCGCCGAGCCCTGGAAGTTTCCACAATCTGCCGACCTGCCCGAAATTAAAACCCAGTTTGCATCGCAAAATTTTGCCGGTATAATGGATGATAACGGTAAATTTCAACCTTATAAAAGAGATGATAAATTAGTTCGTCCCTGGGCTATACCGGGCACGCCAGGATTAGAGCATCGTGTTGGCGGATTGGAAAAACAGGATGTTACCGGCAACATCAGCTACGAACCGGAAAATCACCAGCACATGGTTAAAACAAGGCAGAAAAAGGTTGATCTGATCGCAAATTATATTCCCGAACAACATTTAGACAGTGGTGATGAAAAAGGAAAGGTTTTGGTTTTGGGATGGGGCAGTACTTATGGCGTAATAAAAAGCGCCTGCAGGGAATTGCAGAAAGAAGGGCATGCGGTATCTCATGCACACCTGCGTTATATCAGGCCGTTCCCTAAAAATTTAGGCGACATTTTGAAAAATTTTGATACTGTACTTGTTCCTGAAATCAATAACGGGCAATTGGTAAGAATTATACGGGATGTTTATTTTGTAGATGCAAAACCCTTTAATAAAATTATGGGTATACCCATTACCAAAACCGAATTGGTTGATGAAATTAAAAACCTGCTTTAAAAATTCAGCATAATAAAAAAGCCGTTTCAAAAATATTGAAAGGGCTTTTTTATTGAATAATATTTTTTATCTCCTCACTCTT
The DNA here is from genome assembly GCA_031417255.1 of Chitinophagaceae bacterium. Taxonomy (GTDB): domain Bacteria; phylum Bacteroidota; class Bacteroidia; order Chitinophagales; family Chitinophagaceae; genus Ferruginibacter. Next base: position 5,368 of record JANOVD010000544.1, on the reverse strand, counting down.
TCTCTGCCAAAAGTGTATCCTATTTTAATATTAAAAGTAAAATAAGCATCATTGTTTTTAGGGTTGCCTCTTTGATCTCCGGCATTGGTAACATGCGAAGGGTTCAATTCATATTGGCGGTCGTTAAGCAACAAGGCATTGGTTAATTTTGCACCGGTAAAATAATTGGCGTATAAAGTAGGGTCAATATAATCAGTACTTACATCATCCAGGTAATCGGTACTTAGTTTGCGGTAAACAAATTCGGCCCTTACATTTAAAGTAGAACTTAAATCGTATTTAGCGCCAATACCCAATGGGATGTTTAACTGGTTAAGTTTATATGGTTTTCTGTTGGGGTATTCGGCAAATCCCTGTCCTTCGGTGCTTAAAGGTTGCAAATCAACTGTTTTACCGCCCAACTTTGTTTGCGGTTTAAAAGAAAAAAATCCAACTCCCGCAAGCAGGTAAGGTGAAATTAACGGGGGCTCTTTATCTTCATCATTTCTGTTCATAATATAAAGCGGATGAACTTCAAAAGCAAGCATAAAATCAGTGATCTTTGTAGTGAAATTTAGATTCCTTTCATACCTGCCAAAAGTTTTTTCTTTTACTTTTTCCAGTACTTTATCATCGCCTTTTATCGTACCAAAAGTTGCTTCAAGCCTTACTGCAAACATATACTGATACAAGGCACTCAGGTAAATACTGCCAGCAAAGCCGGTTTTACCCAAATTTACATCCTTTATAAATTTTTTACCAATACCTTTTCTGCCTCCAATATCTGTTAAGCAGTTTATTGCACCCACTGAACCGCCCAATTCAAATGTAAGAGGTGTATCGTAATACTTATTGTCGTAAAAATAATACTGTGCTGCGGCTTTTTCTGCTGATGCGGTAAACATTAAAATAACGCAGAAAGCGATTGTGATTTTTTTCATTTAAATATGTCCATTTTTAAAATAAACTGGTCAGGGTTTTATTAGGATCGGGTATATCATGCAAATAAAACGATTATTTGGCAATTATAAATCAACTTTTAAAATTTTTCTTCACAAATTTACAGATACCGTTTAAGCCACATTCGCTGCATCGGGGGCTTCGGGCGGTGCAAATATACCTGCCATGTAATATTAACCAATGGTGGGCAAGATGAATATATTGGACGGGTATATTTTTTATTAATTGTTTTTCTGCTGCAAAAGGCGTTTTAGCATTGGCGGTAAGGCCAAGTCTTGCACTTACCCTGAAAACATGTGTATCTACAGCCATATTAGGTTGTTTGTCAATTACCGAAGTAATTACATTTGCCGTTTTTCTGCCAACACCGGGTAGCTGAACCAGTTCATCAACTTTCATAGGCACATTGCCGTTAAAACGCTCAAGCAACATATTCGACATGGCAATCAGGTGTCTGGTTTTATTATTTGGGTAAGATATGCTTTTGATTAACGAAAACAGATCGTCAAATATTGCCTTACTCATGGCAACTGCATCAGGGTATTTTTTAAATAACGCCGGAGTGGTCATATTCACCCTTTTATCGGTGCACTGAGCCGATAAAATTACAGAAACCAATAACTGAAAAGGATCAACATATACCAGTTCGGTTTCCGCATCAGGCGCATGTTGCAGGAAATAATCAATAAAAAACCGGTAACGTTCTTTTGTGGTCATAAAAAAAATCTCCCGTTTTTGGCGGGAGGTTAAAATTACATTAAAAGCCTGAGCGAATTAAGCCTGGGGCGTTAGTTCAGCAATTGCTTTTTCAGCATAATTTAAAATATTGTCAATGGTTTGCTGGCTTGGTGACATTTTCAGTGCTTCCAGCCTTTTTTGGGCCGAAGTTATCACTTCCAATTTTTCACGCAGACTCCAGTCTGTTTCCAAAGCAGCCTTAATTTGGGCTGTTTGTTCCGGGGAAGTTTCGTTATACAAATACTGTAACAGATCTTCCGGTGTAAAGTTGTGCATGTTAAAGTTAAGTTGCTTGCGTTAAGAAATTAAATATCCCTGTCTCGCCGACAGGCAGGCATTATCCGGTTACATAAACGGCTGTTACACAGGAATATTGCTTTTTAAGCTAAATTATTTGTTTTCGGGGGTAATTTTAACAATAAAAAGGTCCTCATTGTCTTTTTTCATGAGGTATTTTTCCCTGGCATATTTTTCAATGCTTTGGGCGTTGTTTTTTAAAAGATCCAGTTCCTGGTGCGATTCTGATATTAATTGCTTCAAATGTTGTTCGCTGGTTTGCAATTCATTCAGTTTATCCCTGCGTTCAAAAGCAGATAAAAGGTCTTTTTCATTAAAAAAAAGCATCCATATTACAAAAAAAACGCCTGTAAGCAGGTATTTGTTTTTTAGCCAGGATGGGAGCCTCCCCATGAACTTCGTTCGTTCCCTTGCAGGGAACCTCCGGAGGATGGGCTTAACAAAGTCTGTATTTTCTGAAAGCTTTTGCATATTTGAACTGTTCAAAAGTCCTCTCCTTTGGAGAGGATTTAGGAGAGGCCTCCAAATTTAATCTTTCCTTTTGGATATATACCAGTTTCGCCCAATATTTCTTCAATGCGTATCAGTTGGTTGTATTTTGCCATGCGATCGCTTCTGGAAGCTGAGCCTGTTTTTATTTGTCCGCAATTTAAGCCAACTGCCAGGTCGGCAATGGTGCTGTCTTCGGTTTCGCCACTGCGGTGACTCATAATGGTATTATAGCCATTTTGCTGTGCCATGCTTACCGCATTGATGGTTTCGGTGATGGTGCCTATCTGATTTACTTTAACCAATAAACCATTGGCAATACCTTCATTGATACCTCTTTCCAAACGGGTAACATTGGTTACAAAAAGATCATCGCCTACCAACTGGCATTTGCTGCCAACGGCTTCGGTAAGCATTTTCCAGCCCTTCCAGTCATCTTCTGCCATACCATCTTCAATGGAACAGATAGGGTATTGCTTAACCCAGCTTTCCCAATATTTTACCAATTGCTCACTCGTCATTTTCTTATTATCACTCTTATGAAAAATGTATTTTTTTTCTTTGGCATTCCACAGTTCGCTGTTGGCTGCATCCATAGCTATTTGTATCTGGCTGCCTGTTTTATAGCCTGCACTTTGTATGGCTGTCAATACAGTTTCAATGGCTTCTTCATTGCTTTGAATATTTGGTGCAAAGCCGCCTTCATCGCCCACATTTGTGCTGTATCCTTTTTTCTTCAACACGGTTTTTAAAGCATGAAAAATTTCTACACCCCAACGTAAACCTTCACTGAAAGAAGAAGCGCCAACCGGCATTACCATAAATTCCTGGAAGTCGATTTTATTATCGGCATGGGCACCGCCGTTTAAAATATTCATCATGGGCATGGGCAATATCTTTGCATTGGTGCCGCCGATATAGCGGTATAAAGGAAGATTTGCTTCCAGTGCTGCAGCTTTTGCAACTGCCATACTTATGGCAAGAATGGCGTTGGCACCAAGTTTAGCTTTGTTGGGCGTTCCGTCAATTGCAATCATCATGGCATCAATACCGGTTTGATCAGCAACATCCCATCCCAATAAATTATTGGCAAGAATAGTATTTACATTTTTTACAGCTTTAAGCACACCTTTGCCTCCGTATAATTTTTTATTGCCGTCCCTTAACTCAACAGCTTCGTGAATACCAGTACTGGCACCGCTTGGCACAGCAGCACGGCCCAAATGTTCGTTCTCTGTTAAAATATCCACTTCAATGGTTGGGTTGCCGCGGCTGTCTAAAATCTGGCGGGCATGTATGGAGGCGATGTAACTCATGTTGGTTAATTGGTTTATTAGTTTATCGGTTGATCAGTAGTCAAAGTTCTGAAAATATCTTCTAAACTTCCTACAGTTTCACTTTGTAATGAAATAATATTGAGATTTTTATTCAACGTAATTTCTATCAGTTTTCTTTTTAAAGCATCTGCATCATCAGTTTTAAATAACCAGGTATTTGCATTAAGCTGTTTAATATTTTGAATACCGCCGAAAATTTCTTCACTCACAATTTCTTTTATTTCCAATCTTAATTCATTAAAATGTTTTTTACCGGTGATGTTACTTAGTTTATCGTCAGCAACAATTTTTCCTTTGGTGATGATGATCACCCGGTCGCAAATGGCCTGTACTTCCTGTAAAATATGTGTAGAGAATAAAACTGTTTTATTTTCTCCCAGCTTTTTTATTACTTCTCTTATTTCAACAATTTGGTTGGGGTCCAATCCGCTGGTGGGTTCATCCAGTATTAACACTTCGGGATCGTGTATTAAAGCAGCGGCCAAGCCAACACGTTGTTTATAGCCTTTGCTTAACTGGCCTATTTTTTTATTGGCTTCAACAGTTAACCCAACTGTTTTTATTACTTCTTCAATCTTTTCTTTTTTATTTTTTACTTCATGTACGTTGGTAATAAAATCCAGGTACTCTCTTACATACATATCATAATACAAAGGATTGGCTTCGGGTAAATAACCAATTTTCTTTTTTGCTTCGTTCCTGTTTTTATCAACAGTACTGCCGCAAACTGTTGCTGAGCCTGCACTTGCCGGTAAATAACCGGTAATGATCTTCATGGTGGTTGATTTGCCTGCGCCATTGGGCCCCAGGAAACCAACGATCTCACCTTTATCTATTGTAAAAGAAATATCATCTACCGCTTTTTGTGCGCCGTAAATTTTAGTAAGGTTATTTACTGTTATTGACATGAAAGGAATTAAACTACAAAAGTAAAAAACGCCGGGTGTAAAAACCCAGCGTTCATTTTAAAACTTAGTTATTTTTTATCCCCGCTGTTATTGGGGTTTTGATTTGGCCGCTGCTGTTCGCCTCCTCTGTTTGGCCTGTTGCGATTAGTATTTGGCCCCTGTTGCCTGTTAGGATTATTATTTCTCTGGTTGCCACCGGGGTTCTGCGAACGGTTTGGTTGGTTACCTCCGCCCTGTTGATTGCCACCTGCCTGTTGCTGGTTTCCTCCGCCACGGTTGGGTTGATTACCACCCTGCTGTTGATTGCCACCACGATTTTGTTGATTGCGGTTTTGGTTTTGCCCCTGTCCACCGGATCCTGCGGATTGTTGATTTCCTCCACCACCTTGCCTGTTCCTTCCCTGTTGATTCGGGCCTCTTTCCTGGTCTCTTCTTTTGCGGCTGGTTTTTTCAAGGCTCTTTAAACTTATCTGGCCAACCACATCGGCATAAGTAGGTTCAATTTCTTTTGGTTTACTGCTCACAACTTCCACCGGTTCAAGGTCGGCAGGACGAATACCCTGCTTATTTAATTCTTTTATTTTTTTAACACGCTCAATAGTTAACGGGTAATGCTTATTGCTATCCGGCATTGTGTACCACATCAGGTTTCTAAAAATA
>JANOVD010000543.1:0-2184 GCA_031417255.1 Chitinophagaceae bacterium | reverse complement strand
TCATCGCCCGGCTGCATCATGGTGTGGAAAGTCAGCAATTGCGCCGCGTGGCCGGACGCCACTGCGAGTGCCGCAGTGCCACCCTCTAGCGCTGCCACCTTGGCCTCCAGCACCGATTGCGTCGGGTTCATAATGCGAGTGTAGATGTTGCCGAAAGCCCGCAACGCAAACAGATCGGCCGCGTGTTTCACGTCCTGGAAGACGTAGGCCGTCGTTTGATAGATCGGTGTGATGCGGGCTCCCGTCGCTGGGTCGGGGGCAGCCCCGGCATGCAGCGCCAGCGTGTCAAATCCAGGTGTTCTGTCGGCCATTGTCGTCTCCCATGAATAGCGGTGGGCGACCTTAGCCTGCTCCACGGCAAACGACAATTGCGGGATTTTGATAAGGCAGCATGCGGCAAATCAATAGGTTTTTGGTCCGAGCCCAAGGCTCTGGACTTTGCCGCTTTCATGCATTGTCTGCTTGCGGGAGGAAATCACGCCGGAGTTGCCACCAACCCATGCCCATTCGCCTGAAAGCTTGCCATATTCCATCTTGGTGCAACGGTTCATCAACACATCGACGCCCGCGGCCTCGGCCTTGGCCGCAGCTTCGTCGTTGCGCACCGACAATTGCATCCAGATCACCTTGGGTTTCGGCGCGAGCGCCAGCGCCTCATCGGCGATCGGCCCAGCCGCTTCCGAATTGCGGAAGATATCGACCATATCGATGGGCTTCGGAACATCCTTCAATGAAGCGTAGACAGTCTGTCCTAGCAGTTGCTGACCGGCGAGACCGGGATTGACCGGAATGACGTCGTAACCTTTGCCGAGCAAATATTGCATGACGAAGTAAGAAGGCCGCACGCTGTTGCTGGACGCGCCAACGAGGGCCACGGTTTTTACCGTCTTGAGGATGTTAAGAATATAATCCGGAGAATACGAATCATGATTCATGGCAGCTGCACGCGGCCTTCGCTTGAGATCGGGAAAAACGGGTTATAGGCCACCTCCCAGAGATGATTGTCGGGATCGGCGAAATAACCGGAATATCCGCCCCAGAACACTTTCTCCGGAATTTTGATGGACGTCGCACCACAGGCAATTGCATGAGCGAAAATCTGATCGGCCTCGGCCTCGCTGTTGGCATTCCAGGCAACGCTGGCACCGCGATAGGCCGGCGCCGGGATGGCTTCGATATGCGCATCCTCGGCCAGCGCCTCATGCCCGAACAGGGCAAGCACGACACCGTTGACATCGAAGAACGCGACGCTCTCGTTGCTCGCCGATGATGCTTTCAATCCCAGCCGCTCGTAGAAGCCGCGCGACCTTGCAATATCGGCAACACCCAGAGTGACGAAGTTGATGCGCGGTGTCATTCATTGCTCCAGTTTTGTGGACGCTTGCAGATGTAGGCCGAAATGTTTTCCTCCGCATCGAGCTTCAACAGATTATCCGCCATGACTTTCGCGGTGTAGGCGTAAGCCTCACTGAGTGGCATGTCGATCTGGCGATAGAACGCCTGCTTGCCGGTCTTGACCGTCACCATGGATTTGGACGCAATCTTCTGTGCAAGTGCATCGACCGTTCCGGCCAACGCATCCACCGTCACCACGCGGTTGACGAGGCCAATGCGGCAGGCTTCTGCTGCATCTATCGTGTCGCCCGTCAGCAACATTTCCATGGCGTGTTTCGGTGATACATTCCGCGACAAGGCAACCATCGGCGTCGAACAGAACAACCCGATGTTGACGCCGGGCGTACAGAAACGCGCTGTATCAGAAGCAATCGCCAGATCGCACGAGGCGACAAGCTGACAGCCCGCGGCACTGGCTAGCCCCGCGACCTCGGCAATCACCGGCTTGGGGTGGCGGACGACCGACAGCATGAGCTTGGCACAGGTGTTGAACAGCTGGAAGAAATAGGCAGCACCCTTGTCGCCGTCGGCGCGGCGGGCGGTGATTTCCTTAAGATTGTGGCCGGAGCAGTAGACCGGCCCTGCCGCAGCGATGGTGATGACGCGCACCGATTTGTCTTCAGCCGCATTGTCCAGCGCCTGTTGGATGTGCTTCATCATCGATTCGGACAGGCTGTTGCGAGTTGCGGCATCATCGAGAGTGAGGCGCAGGATGCCGCTCTTGCAGCATGGAAAAGAATTGCTTCAGCGCCGGATTTTCGTTTTCTATGGACAGCATCGCCCGGTCAA
>JANOVD010000542.1:0-2848 GCA_031417255.1 Chitinophagaceae bacterium | reverse complement strand
CGGAAATATTTCTGTTACTTTGCCGGATCAGACACAGTTTTTGGGAGAATAGGAACCGTTAATCGGTTAATCCGTTAATTAGTTAATTGGTGAGTAGTAAGTTATCTTAACAGACTTTCAAATTGTATGCTCCCCACGGATTAACCAATTAACGGATTAACTAAAAAATAAACTAATAAATTATGACCTTTGAACCTCCTATACACTGGAACGATTACGAAGATATTGCCATGAAACTGTATGAGCGCTTTGGAGATGATTTTGGTGAAAGTAAAATTTACCGCATCCGCTTTACCGACCTGCACAAATGGGTACTGGAAATTCCTAAATTTGAAGGCAAAGCCGATGAAAGCAACGAAGGCCACCTGGAAATGATACAGAGCAGCTGGGTGTACGAGTGGAGGGATAACCAAAAGTAACAACGTTAATCTGTTAATCTGTTAATCCGTTAATAGGTATGCATCACACTGGCATTAAAAGATTTTACAAACTTATACTCTCCACGGATTAACCAATAAACGGATTAACGCTATGAATGTTCTCCAAAAATTTAAATCAATTAAAACTTTTGTTTTTGACGTTGACGGTGTACTTACCGATGGCACTTTATTGATACTGAACGATGGCCAGATGGCGAGGCGCATGAATATTAAAGATGGGTATGCTTTGCAACTGGCAGTAAAAAAAGGGTATAGGGTTGTCATCATTTCGGGCGGCACATCTGATGCAGTAAAAGAAAGGCTTGAAAAACTTGGGGTTAAAGATTGTTTTTTAAAAATTGATAATAAAAACGAAAAACTGGTTGAATATGTTACCGAACATCAGTTAAGCTGGAATGAGGTTTTATTTATGGGAGATGATATACCAGATTATATACCCATGCAGTTAACCGGCTTACCTTGCTGCCCTGCCGATGCGGCGTCAGAAATAAAACAGATCTCCCATTACATTTCTCCGGTTGAAGGTGGTAAAGGCTGTGCCAGGGATGTGATAGAAAAAGTATTGAAACTAAACGGCCATTGGGATATGGATTCAACAGTTGCAGCAAGGTAATACCATCTTGATTTATGAAGTAGTCCAACGCCCGCCTGGCCGGACGGACAGGGACTACGAGAAAATCTTAGATGGTATTATGCCGATAGCATAGTGCTTGACTTATTAGTGTGGCATATCGGCATAAATCCTGTTTTTACGCTGTCAATGCTTATTTTCGCCTCAGCAAATTTTCATGAAACTAATTACCGCATTTTTAAGACTGGTACGCTGGCCCAATCTGGTTATGATTGCGGTAACGCAGGTCTTGTTTTATTTTTCAATTGTGCCATCTTATGTTGGCGATACCATTTCTATACTTAGCTATTTTGGAACTCAGCATTATTTATTGCTTATTCTGTCTTCTTTACTTATAGCTGCAGCCGGCAATATCATCAACGATTATTTTGACCGCAATATTGATGAAATAAATAAGCCCCAAAAAAAAATTATAGATAAGCTGATAAAACGGCGTTGGGCAATTGTAATGCATATTATTTTTTCCTTTATTGCCATTCTTATTGGTTTTTATGTTGATTCTCAAACCCCGGTTTTTTGGCTGGGTATTTCCAATACAATTTGTGTTTTATTATTGTTCGGGTACAGCATCAGTTTAAAAAAGAAATTGCTGGTTGGCAACGTGCTGATATCGCTGCTTACAGCATGGGTAATTTTCGTTTGTTTTCTTTGTTACTACCGTACTTTAAGTTTCCAAGGTTTTGAGGCATTTGAAGTGCAGGCGATATTACGCCGCTTCATACGCATCAGTTTTTTATATGCCGGTTTTGCATTTGTTATTTCTTTGATAAGGGAAGTGGTAAAAGATCTGGAAGATATTGACGGCGACAAAAAGTATGGTTGTAAAACAATGCCCATTACCTGGGGAATACCTGCCAGCAAGGTGTTTGTGGCTGTTTGGCTCATTGTTTTGGTCGGTATGATCAGTATTGTACAATTTTATGTATTTCAGTTAGATTGGAGGTGGATATGGAGCATAGTTTATTGCATTGTCTTGATCATTATTCCTTTGATCTGGATTTTGCGTAAACTTTTTATAGCACAGGTTCCCAAAGATTATCACAAATTAAGTTCTGTAATTAAATTTGTAATGCTGGCAGGCTTATTATCCATGATATTCTTTAAAATTTATTCTTAAACAAACCTATAAGGTTTTATAAGTATTTTAAACCTCAAAAACTCATACAAACCTTATAGGTTTTGCGAAGGTTATGCAAAAAATTATTTTAGCTTCTCAATCGCCCCGGCGTAAACAATTACTGGAGTGGGCCGAAATTCCATTTGATATTTTGGTTAAAGAAACTGACGAATCTTATCCAGGGCATTTACCAATTGATGAAATTACCATTCATATTGCCCGTAATAAAGCCCTTGCAATAAAAAATCCGGATAACGCACTAATACCCATTCTTGCTGCCGATACTATTGTTGTGCTGGAAAACAAGATTATTGGCAAGCCCAAAGACAGGGAAGATGCGGTTAATATTTTATCATCACTCTCAGGTAAGCAACACAAAGTAATAACTGGTGTGGTAATTTTATATGGTGAAAAGGAAATTGCTTTTGCCGAAACCACCGAAGTTTATTTTCATGAACTGAGCCTGGCGCAGATTGAGTTTTATGTTGATAATTATAAACCCTACGATAAAGCCGGTGCTTATGCCATACAGGAATGGATTGGTGTGGTAGGCATAAAATCGGTTACAGGTGATTTTTACAATGTAATGGGCCTGCCGGTAAGCAGGGTAGTGAAAGCAATTCATAATTTGGTAATTGATAATGCCTGCCTGTCGGCGAG
>JANOVD010000541.1:0-8280 GCA_031417255.1 Chitinophagaceae bacterium | reverse complement strand
CGGAATAAAAATGAAATCGGGATATATTGGTGGCGTAAGAAGTTATACAGGTTATGTAAAATCTGCATCGGGAGTTGAATATACCTTCTCTTTTATCATCAACAATTTTGAAGGCAACCCGGGTGCTGTTCGTGAAAAAATGTGGAAGCTGCTGGATATTTTGAAATAGGCCCCTCCTAATGAACTTCGTTCGTTCCCCTACGGGGAACCCCGAGGGGAGGACTTGAAAGAGTAAGCTGGTTTGAAATACTTTTTTCTTACTTTCACAGTTCATCCAAAACTAATAATCATGAGTGACCAGAATTTTAAAAATCATGCAAGGTATGTTCCGTTATATCATTTTATAACACCAACTGCAATCCTGGCTTTAATTGTGGGTAGCTGCATTAATTTATACCAGGCTTGTATTAACTGTACCAGTACCGATCATGGAGATTTCTATAATGCAACACTGATCTGTTTGATGAGCTTTGTATTGCTGATTCTTTGGTGGTACTGCCGTGCTTTTGCTTTAAGGGCGCAGGACAGGGCCATCCGTTCGGAAGAAAACCTGCGGCATTTTATTGCAACAGGCAAACCATTAGACAGCCGTTTACGAATGGGGCAAATTATTGCCTTGCGTTTTGCAGGCGATGATGAATTTGTTGCGCTTGCCAAACAGGCTGCAGATGAAAACCTGGATGCAAAACAAATTAAAATGGCGATTAAAAACTGGAAGGCGGATAATAACAGGGCTTAAATAATGGATAATGAGTTAATGGATAATTGATAATGAATCAACGGATAATGGTTTCTGAAATTTCAGCAGGGAGCATTGAATTTGAAGAATTATCAATTATCCATTTTTAAATTATCCATTCACAAAGTACCCGGATAACTTCTCCCTCAGCACATCCGGCATATTACAACGCTTCATGGTTTTGGCATCTACAAAAAATAAAGTAACCACACCGGTATTCAGCAATTCACCCTGCTCATTAAAAATTTCTGTATGAAAAACAATTTTGAAATGCGCAGGCATTTCCCTTAATGTTGTTTTTACAGTTATCAGGTCATCGTATTTTGCAGGGCGTAAAAACCGGCTGTGTATATCAACCACCGGCATGATGATGCCCAGTGCTTCAATTTCTTTGTAGGTATAACCAATCTGCCGAATGGCTTCGGTACGGCCAATTTCATAAAACTGTGCATAGTGGCCGTAATACACTACTCCCATCTGATCGGTGAGTGCATAATGAATGCGGATCTGTGTTTCGGTGATAAACATATCAGTCTGTTTTTTCCATTATTTCATCCGGAGGCTCGGGGTTCTTAATTCTGGATGCAAAAAATTCGGCAAACACATTTGCATAAATCATGAGTATGATCATCAGGCCTACCTTACAAATCTGAGTGATCAGATCACCCTTATTCCTGGTGGCAGGAACAATATATTCATCAGGGGCAGATTTAAGTGCTTTTATGTAATTATAAATGTCGCTGAATAACCAAGGCAGGTCCCTTATTAATCCATACATGGCCAAACCTGTAAAAAAGGCAAATAATACATTCTTTGTATCCAGCTTAATATTTATTTCTCCATGCAGGTTTGCTTTATTACTTATCCAGTATGCCAGTTGTTTTGAATTGCGGATACTGTAAATGGAGAAGATCAGATAAACAGCCAGCAAAAGAATGGTAATTATAAGTTCATCCATAATGTATCCGCCGGTAAGTCCATCTGTTATCCATATAAAAAGGTAATAGAAAAAAGTTGGTATCAGATCAAGGCTAAAAAAAGCACTGCAGATGCCGGCAATGATGAAAGTAAGTTGCACCAGGTCAAGTCTTTTCATAATATGGGTTATTATTTTCCAATCATACTGTCTACACTAACTCTGCCGGGGCCAACAAACAATAATACCAAATAGCCTGTAAGATAAATTGCAGCAGTTTCGCCATCACCAAATACTTCGCCGTTATGTGCTTTAAAAACCATAACACAGGTTGCGATTATCAAGGGGATTGCTGCCAATCGTGTAAATAAACCAAGAATTAAAAACAGCGAACAAAAGAATTCGGCAAAAACCAGTAATGCCAGCGACATGGTACTGCCTATGCCCATAAAGTTCATAAATTTTGGTTCCAGTTCTGAAAAGCCTGTTAACTTATCATAGCCATGCTTCATCATTAAAATGCCCAAGCCAAGGCGTAATAAAAGCATGGCAGTATTAAATGCCCCTGCAGAATACTTTGTTGATAATAATTTTCTCATTTGAATTGGTTTAAAATTTTCTTAAAATATCCTTTCTGTGCTTCTGTGCCTGCCTGTCCGGTAGGCAGGTTTCTGTGGCAAAATTTCTTTTATCATTTTATTAACAGCAATGTAAAAATACATTCGTTTTGTTTACATCAATTATCCACTTATTAACAATCATTTGGAATGATGTTTGTAACGAAAGTGTAATCAAGTAATTTTGCAACCAGTAAAAAATGAACGACCCAACCGCCATGATAAAACAAAAAATTGCCATGTTGCTGTTTGCCGCAGCCATTTCCTGTTCCGCTTTTTCGCAACCCACACATGCCATTACCGATCCCGAAAAAAAATTTAAAGATGCCAAAGCGCTTTTTGTACAGGAGCAGTTTGCACTGGCTTATCCCCTGTTTGCTGAATTAAAAGCTGCCAATCCTGATAACACGGTCAGCGATCATACCTACATCAATGATGATGTGAATTATTATTATATCGTTTGCGAATTGAAACTTCAACAGCCGGTTGCCGAGCAGGAGGCCCGTCATTATATCAGTGTTGTAAACAACGAACCACGCCGACAGTTGCTGAGTTACCACCTGGCAAAATATTATTTTATTAAGGAAGATTTTAGCAATGCCATCAATTATTACGAAAGGGCAGGGCTTGAAAATTTAAGCAATGATGAAATTGCAGATGCCAAATTTGAAAGGGCATACAGTTATTTCAATCTTAAACAATTTGCCGAAGCCAAACCTTTATTTGATGAAATACACCAGATGCCGGAAAACAAGTATTATATCCCGGCAAATTACTATTACGGATTCATCAGTTATTACGACCGCAATTATAATGAAGCCCTGCGTGCTTTTAAACTGGTAGAAACACAGGAAGAATACAAGGGTGTGGTACCTTATTATATTGCCGAGATATATTATTTCCAGGGGAAAAAAGATGAAGCATTGCGATATGGCGAAAGTGTTTTGGGCAGGGCCGGTACTTTATATTATCAAAAAGAAATGAACCTGCTGATAGGGCAATTGTATTTTGAAAAGAAGAATTACCAGAAAGCGTTGCCGCTTTTAGAGGCTTATGTAAACAGCACCGATAAAGTGAGCAAGGAAATTATGTATGAGTTGAGTTACTGTTATTACGATGCCAATAAATTAGACAAAGCTATTGAAGGGTTTAAACAACTGAGCACCGAAAAAGATTCAATGGGGCAAAATAGTATGTACCTGCTGGGCGATTGTTACCTGCGAACCAACCAGAAAGCCAATGCCCGTAATGCCTTTCAATACAGTGCTTACAACAACTCTAACAAACTGCAGCAGCAGATATCACGCTTTAATTATGCCAAGCTTTCTTACGAGTTGGGCTACCAGGATATTGCATTGAATGAAATGAAAAAATACCTGAATGATTATCCCAACAGTGAGTATGATACCGAAGCAAAGGAGATACTGGTAAGCCTGATGGCCAATACAAATAATTTTGCTGATGCATTGAGTTTGTATGAATCATTTGACAAACCAACAGCATCCATGCAAAAAGTATATCCACGCATTTTGTACGGGCGGGCTGTTGAGTTGATAAATGATCAACAAATAAAACGGGCCGATGACCTGCTGACAAAAGTTTTAGCCTTACCAAATTCAGAAGTTACACCCTACGCTAATTTCTGGAAAGGAGAAATTGCATACCGCAACAATGAGTATGACAACGCCATTAAGTATTTGAGTTTTTACATGCTTGCCAATGTGCCTGCACAGGGAGAGGCCAATAAAAACACAGCGAACTATGATTTGGGTTATAGCTGGCTACAAAAAGAAAATTACAGCAAAGCGCTTGGCTATTTTGAGCAGATCACAAAAACGGTATTGGTTACATCGCCGGCCATTGAGCAGGATGCTTATGTACGCAGCGCCGATTGTTATTTTATGAATTCGGAATTTGCAAAAGCTAACAGCATGTATGAACACGTGATCAACAATGCCCTGCCGCAGAGTGATTATGCCATGTTTCAAAAATCAATGATTGCTGGTGTAAAAAGTTCAACCAATAAGATCAATACACTTAATACTTTGCTGAGGCAATATCCACAGAGCAACCTGGTACCTGATGTGAATATGGAGATTGCCCAAACTTATATTGCTGATGAAAAATTTTCATCGGCAATTCCTTACCTGAATAATGTATTGAACGACCCTGCAGCAGGCGGATTAAAGCCAATGGCTTATTTAAAATTGGGGTTGGTTTATTACAATACTGATAAGTATGACGATGCCTTAACCAATTACCAGACATTGGTTCAAAAATATCCGCAGTCGCCCGAAGCAGATGAAGCAACCGACATCATGAAAAATATTTATGTAGAAATTGGCAAGCCCAATGAGTACATTGAAATGATGCGCCGCAGCGGTAAGAATATTTCTGTTAGTGAAGCAGATTCATTAACCTACACATCAGCCGCTTTAAAATACAATGCCAATGATTGCAATGCAGCCATTGCTGGGTTTAAAAATTATATAGAAAGATTCTCCAACGGGGCCTATGTTTTAGAAGCCAATTATTTCAGCAGCGAATGTTATAATGCCGCCAAAGATTTTCAGAATGCACTAATTGGTTATGACTATGTAAACAGCAAAGGACTTAACCGGTTCTTTGAAAAAGCCACGCTGGAAGCCGCCCGTATCAGTTATTTTGAATTGAAGGATTATACAAAAGCAAAAAAATATTTTGAAGCATTAACAGGCGGTGCTGTTAACCAGGATAATCAATTAGAAGCGCTTAGGGGTTTGGTTCGCTGTTATTACCAGTTAAAAGAATATGCACAGGCAAATGATGCTGCAAAAGACCTGCTTACCAAAAAAGGTATCAGTACCGATGACAGATCCATTGCATTACTGGTGTTGGGTAAATCGCAGCAGGTAAATAATGATTGCCCCGCCGCTATAATTTCCTTCAAATCGGCCGCTGCCATAAACAAGGCGGGGTGGGGCGCCGAGGCCCGTTACGAAATTGCCAATTGCCAGTTTAATATGGGTAGCCTTGCATTTGCCGAAAAATCGGCACTGGCAGTAATTAAAGAAACGGGCAGTTACGATAACTGGGTAACCAAAAGTTATATTTTACTCGGAGATATTTTTATGCAGCAGAAAGATTATTTCAATGCAAAAGCAACCTATGAAAGCGTAGCCAAGAATTCGGTAATTCCTGAATTAAAAAATGAAGCACAGCAAAAATTAGACAGGGCCATTGCCGAAGAGAAATCGGTAAGTAAAGTAGGAGGGTAGGAACCTGCCTGTGGCGGGTTCATTATAAAAAAATAGAGAAAAAATCCCGATAGCTATCGGGACAAAAAACAAATAAAAAATATTCAATGATCAATAATCAATCATCAATAATTAATAATGGCGGCAATAAGATTACGATAACTACATGCTTATTGCTTATTGCCAATTTCCTATTGCCCATTGCTGCGTCAGCTCAAAAAGATACGCTCAAAAAAACATCTACTATCGATATTAACTCTGCCTATAAACCGGTATTACGTAATGCGGTAAAAATAAATTTTTCGGCCACACATGTAAATGCCGATACAACAGTCCCCAACTTAACCTATAACATTCCGGCGCAGAATTTATTTTATTCCTATCAGCCCATATCGTTAAAGCCACTTGCTTTGGAGCAGGATACAAACCTGTATCTTGGGTTAAGAAATTATGTAAAAGTTGGCTACGGTAACCTGGCAACACCTTATGTAAGTGCAGGATTTAGTTTTGGCGATGGCAAAAAGTTTTTAGCAAATGTATATGCCAATTATATTTCATCAAAAGGGAAATTAGTTAACCAGGATTACTCCAGGCTGCACTTGAAAGCTGCAGGCAGTTTGTTTTTAGCAACCAATGAAGTGTATGCAGGAGTTGATGCAAAAATGAGTGAGAATTATTTGTATGGTTATGATACTGCGCTGTATAAGTACAGCAAAAAAGATATCCGGCAGCAGTTCCAGGATATTGCAGTAAAGATTGGCATACGCAATACTAAAACCGGTGAGTTTGGTATAAATTATAACCCCAATTTGCAGGTAAGCAATTTTACCAATATTAATAAACTTACCGAAACCAGTTTTATTTTAACCGCTCCGGTTGAGAAACAATTTGGCGAAGTATTTACATTTAAAGTAGAAGCCAAAGCAAACATTACTGCATACGCAACAAAAAACCTGTTGCCCAATAATGTAAAGTTCAATAACAATGTTTTCTCGGTGGCACCTTCATTGGTTTTCTCAACACCACGTTTCAGTATCAATGGCGGATTAACACCTACCTGGGATAAAGGGAAATTTATCTGGCTGCCCAATGTATTTGCCGAAGCACAGATACTTGAAAATGTAATTGCTTTCCAGGCCGGATGGGTTGGCCGTTATACAAAAAATACTTACCGCAACCTCTCTGAGATCAATCCATATTTAAAAACATTAACGGCACAATTAAATACCAAAGAAGTAGAATATTACGGTGGCATAAAAGCTACGCTGGGCAAGCATTTCAACTTTAATGCAAAAGTCGGTTATGTTACTTATACCAACCTGCCTTTCTTTATTAATGATACAGTAACCGACAGTAAAGCTTTTGTAATCAGTAATGAAACCAGTGTAAAGAATTTTAAGGTGCATGGCGATGTAAGCTATGTGAATAAGGAGAAATTTACGGTTACCGCCGGCATTACCTACAATGGATATGTATTGATGAAAAGCAACGCAAAAGCATGGAATACCATCCCCATGGAGTTTACCAGTTCATTGCGTTGGTGGGCATTTAAACAGGTTTTGTTGAAAGCCGATTTTTATGCATTCAGCGGCAGCTTTTATCTTGATAAAGGAAATGTAAGTAAGCCTTTTAAACCAGGCTCTGATCTGAGTGCCGGTATTGAATTTAAGATCAATAAAACCTTCAGCGCCTGGATGGATGTGAATAATATTTTGAATAACAAATACCAGCGCTGGCATAATTACGAAGTGTATGGGTTGAATTTGTTGGGAGGAGTGAGGGTTAATTTTTAAAGTAATCAAGCACAGATATACCGGTTGACAATTTTGTTAGCCGGTTTTTTTGTACCCGGCAGTAAAAATATGGCAACATCGTCCCTGCATTTGCGGGGCTCATTTGTACAGCATATCTTTGCCTGCCTGCCGGTAGGCAGGCGCAACACAAAACTGCAATGCAAAAACAAATTGCTTCTTATCTTTTCCAGAATAAAACCTGCCCGTTGCCGGGTTTGGGCACGCTGTCTGTTCTTAATTCAGGGGCAGAAGCAGATTTTACCAATAAATTGATAGCCGCACCAAAATCTTTTATTCAGTTTAATAATGCAGAAACTGATACTGCCGGTTTATTGAATTATCTGGTTTCAACAACGGGGGGTGATAAATATGAAGTGTCAGAAGCGCTTGATCATTTTTGCGACAACCTGAAAAAGAAAATGACCGATGAGGCGAAAGTACAATTAGACAATGTTGGAAGTTTCTTTGTGGATGGCTCTGGTAAAATAAATTTTAAGCAACAGGAACTACCAACTCCTTTTTTGCAACCAGTTTTTGCCGAAAGGGTAATTCATCCGGATGCTGAGCACCAAATCTTAGTGGGAGATAAGGAAACCACCAATACCGTAATGACTGAATTTTTTAATGAATCACCGGTAATAAAAGACCGTTGGTGGATCTGGGCCATTGTATTGGGTGTAACCGGATTAATTGCACTGCTTATTTATTTTACAGAATTAAATGGTGCTTCTCCATTCGGGAATGCCATAAAAATTTAATCCATTCATGATCCATTATACCGGTTGCCCCATTTGTAACAGCGATAATATACAGGAGCAACTCACAGCAAAAGATTACACCGTTTCTCAACATTCATTTTCCATCTGGCATTGTAATGCCTGCACAGCAAGGTTTACACAGGATGTGCCAGAGCAGGATGCCATTGGCGCTTACTATGCATCTGAAAATTATATTTCGCACAGTGATACAAAAAAAGGGA
>JANOVD010000540.1:0-5235 GCA_031417255.1 Chitinophagaceae bacterium | reverse complement strand
TAGTGAAAGCAATTCATAATTTGGTAATTGATAATGCCTGCCTGTCGGCGAGACAGGGATAATGCATTTGCTTTCAATCTTCGTTATTTTTTGCTAAGTTTATTGTGAAAAGTTCAATTATCTGTTTGAATTTTGAGGCATTATCAATTATTCCATTATCAATTATCCATTAATGACTGAGCGGCTGCTGCAATACATCTGGCAATTTCAATATTTTAATCTTACTGCATTAACTACAGAAGAAGGTGAAGCTTTACAGGTCATTCATCCCGGTACGCTAAATACCAACCAGGGCCCCGATTTTACTGATGCTAAAATAAAAATTGATACAACCATTTGGGCAGGCAGCATCGAACTTCATATTAATACCTCCGACTGGAAGAATCATAAACACAGTGGTGATAAGAATTATAAAAATGTGATACTGCATGTAGTTTGGAAAAATGATATTGATCTGAAGCTGCCATTTGCCACATTTGTTTTGGAGGATAAAGTACCAAAACTGCTGCTGAACAAATATGATGAATTGATGAATGCGGATAGTTTTATTCCCTGCGAAAAAAATATTCATCTTATTAATACCCTTACCTGGCAAAGCTGGAAGGAAAGGATACTGGTTGAAAGGCTGGAAAACAAAACACAGCTTATTTTTGATCACCTGCAAAAAAATAACAACCACTGGGAGGAAACATTTTGGTGGCTGCTGGCCAAAAACTTTGGTATAAAACTGAACAGTGTTGCTTTTGAAAAAATGGCTCAATCTATTTCCATCAATATCCTGGCTAAACATAAAAATCAGATCCATCAAACCGAAGCATTGTTATTTGGGCAAGCAGGGTTACTTGATGCTGAGTTTACAGATGATTATCCTAAACTCCTGCAAAGAGAATATCAATTTTTAAAAAAGAAATACAAACTGCAAAATATTGAGGCCGGCATGATCTTTTTGCGCATGCGGCCATCTAACTTCCCTACAGTAAGGCTGGCGCAACTGGCTATGCTGGTACACAAAAGCCTGCACCTGTTTTCTAAAATAAAGGAAAGCAGCGATGTAAAAAGTATAAAGGAATTACTGAACGTTACAGCCAATGATTACTGGCATTACCATTATGTTTTTGATGAAACAACCGCTTTTAAAAAGAAAAAACTGGGTGAACAGATGATTGATAATATCCTCATCAACACCGTTGTGCCGGTTTTATTTGCTTACGGCCATTATCACAACGAAAACAATTATAAAGATAAGGCCCTGCAATGGCTTGAACATATTAAAGCCGAAAAAAATTCCATCACCAAAGGGTTTGTTTATTTGAATATTGAAAATAAAACTGCTTTTGATTCGCAATCACTAATTCAGTTGAAGAATGAATACTGTAATAAAAAACGTTGCCTGGATTGTAGTGTGGGAAATAAGTTGCTAAGGGAAACCCCCTCCGCCCCCTAAAGGGGGAACTTGCACCCTAATACTTTAAAGATTTCAAATTATAAAAGCCTTTAGTTTACTCGATTTAAAATGCCTGATACAAAAACAAAGCTCTTACTTCCTCAGACTCCAAGGTTCCCCCTCATCCTGAGCGTAGTCGAAGGGCAGGGGGCGGAGGGGGTTACCATTTATACACAACATTCACTTCCAGATCTGGGTGCAAACTTTTTACCACCGGGCAATTATCGCCAACTCTTTGTAAAATAACCCTGTCTTTTTCATCTACTTGTAATGAAGCAGGAAAACTGAGTATCACTTCTATCTTACCAATCCGGCGTGGATCGCTAAACATATGTTTTGTTACGGCAATTGTTGTATCAGCCAACTCAATTTGCATATCAGTTGCTTTTAATGCCATGCTGGTAACAATACAGGTTGCCAGGGCCACACAAACGGTATCTGTAGGGCTGAACCGTTCTCCCTTTCCCCTGTTATCGGTTGGTGCATCTGTCTCAATAACGGTTCCGCTTTGTACATGGGTACAATCGCATCGTAAATGGCCTGTGTAAACAATAGAAGCAGTCATTTGTTAAATTTTAAATTATTAATGATTTTATGGTTTAAAATGCAGCAGTTCTTACCGCAAATGTATCATCTTTAAACAGCAGATAGTATTTTTGCATAAATTTACGCCAGTAAACAGATTACATGAAGCAATTATTGATTTTATTAACAGCCGTAGCTTTTTCAGTTTCTGCATTTGCACAGGAACCAAAGAAAACAACAAAACAAACCCGTAAGGAAGAAAAACGGGCAAAAGTAAATGCCCAGATAAGGGCCGAGGAAGAAGGTGTTATTGCTTACCGCAAACATTTTGCTTTTGGTATCAAGTTAACTTCTGATGGCTACGGGGTTTCTTTTGAAAAAGGATATTCAAAATCTGTAAAAAAAACAACGCTGTTTCAGTTGGAAATAACAGAGCGCAAACACCAGAAAGAAGAAAAGCAAAGTAATCCGAATACCGGCGTTTCAGCCTCGCCAATTATTTATGGCAAAGTCAATTTTTTTTATCCTGTAAAACTGGGTGTTCAAAAACAGTTTTTACTGGGCAACAAAAGCAATAAGAACGGTGTGAGCATTACCGGAAATATTGGTGGAGGTTTAAGCCTTGGTTTATTGCGTGCTTACGAAGTGGAAGTGGATAAAAACGGGCAACGTACTTTTATAAATTTTGATTCGGAAGACAGCCTGCTTTTTAAATCGGGGCCTTACTATGGCGGACCGAGCCTAAGCAAGGGTTGGAGCAATTTAAAATTTTCACCAGGACTTTATATTAAACCGGGCCTGCGTTTTGATTATGGCCGTTACAACGATTTGCTGGCTGCCATTGAAGTTGGTGTAACAGGAGAATTTTATTCAAAAAAAATTCCGCAGATGTTTGATACCAAGCAAAAACAATTTTTCTTTTCGGCATACTTTACGGTATTGTTTGGAAAAAGAAAATAAGTACGCTCATAAAATTTAATATTTAGAATTTCCTTTCATGATAGAATTACCCGTGCTTGACGGAATAACAGAACAAAAACAAAAAAAACCAGATTGGTTAAGGGTTAAACTACCCATTGGTGAAGAATACCGCCATGTAAGAAGCCTGGTTGATACACATAAGCTGCACACCATTTGCGAAAGTGGTAACTGTCCTAATATGGGAGAGTGCTGGGGCGAAGGAACAGCCACATTTATGATACTGGGTAATATTTGTACCCGTAGCTGCGGATTTTGCAATGTTGCAACGGGCAGGCCTCTGGAAGTTGACTGGGATGAACCACAACGTGTGGCCGAAGCCATTAACCTGATGAAAGTTAAACATGCAGTTATCACTTCGGTTGACAGGGATGAACTGAAAGACGGCGGCTGTATCATCTGGTACAATACCATTAAAGCTGTAAATACATTAAATCCAACCACAACTTTAGAAACACTGATACCCGATTTTAAAGCCAATAAGGAAAATATACAGCGCATAATTGATGCAGCGCCCGAAGTGGTAAGCCATAATATTGAAACTACCGAAAGATTGACAAGGCAGGTTCGTATACAGGCAAAATACAGGCAGAGCCTGGAAACACTGATGATCTTAAAAGCAGGTGGTATGCGTACCAAAAGCGGTATCATGCTTGGCCTTGGTGAAACAAAGGAAGAAGTGATACAGACTTTGAATGATTTAAAAGCCAGTCAGGTTGATGTGGTAACCATTGGCCAATACCTGCAACCCACAAAAAAACATTTACCTGTGGCACGTTTTGTGCACCCGGATGAGTTTGCTGAATTCAGGGAAATAGGGTACAACCTTGGTTTGGATTATGTGGAGAGCGGACCATTGATTCGTTCATCTTACCACAGCGAAAAACATGTGATCCCCGGTTATGGTAAAAATAAGTGGGAAGAAGAAAAAAGTTTAGAAAAACTAAAGCCCCTGTCATGCTGAGGCACGAAGCATCTCTATCATTATTATTTAAAAGAATTTTCATGGCAGCTGGTATCACATTGGCTGTTTGTTTTTTTAACCAAACAGTTTCTTTTGCTCAGGTAAAATGGGTAAATGTTGATGCTGACTTTGGGCCATTGCCTTCAACTGTACAGGTTTTTAAAACTACAGACTCTTTAGATGGTAAACCTTTTATAGCATTTTATGTAAAAGCAAAATTAAAAGATAAAAAACTGGATTTTACAACAGATACAACGCTTGGCAGAAGATTAACTCCTTTACAATTTTATGAGAAGAATGATAAACCATTGGTTGTAGTTAATGGGACGTTTTTCTCCTTTGCAACCAATCAAAACCTCAATGTGGTTATAAAGAATGGAAAGATTGTTGGATATAATATTCATACCATTCCAATGAGAGGTAAGGACACTTTTCAATACAGGCATCCATTTGGAAGTGCAATGGGAATTTCGAGAAGGAGAACTGCAGATGTAGCATGGCTTTATACAGATTCTGCTTTTAAGTATGCCTATGCTGCACAATCTCAACAAAGAGTAATAAAAGATTCGATAGATCATCTTCCTGTTGACTCCATAAAAAATATTTATTACAGTTGGATGCATAGTAATAAGTTGATTCCGATATTTATAAAATGGAAAATGAAAACCGCAATTGGTGGAGGCCCGGTTTTGGTTCAAAATGGAAAAATACAAATCACCAATGAAGAAGAATTAAAATTCACCGGCAAAGCCATCAATGATAAACACCCAAGAACCTGCATGGGTTACACAAGCGATAGCTATCTTATTGTAATGGTTATCCAGGGCAGGTTTCCGGGTATTGCCGAAGGAGCAACATTGGGGCAGGAAGCAAAACTGCTTGTTGATTTAGGCTGTGTAGAAGCTTTAAATTTAGATGGAGGTGGCAGCAGTTGTATGTTGGTTAATGGAAAAAAAACGATCACGCCAAGTGATAAAGGATTAGAGAGGCCAGTGCCAGCTGTATTTACTATTACACAAAGATGACAGTTTTTTCCTATCAACTTTATCACATTTTTTAATGTTGGCATGGTTTTCTGTAACAGTAAGTTATAAAATAAATAACTTATGAAAAAGAACATCATCATTTTAGCAGCCATTTTGTTTACCGGCTCGGTTGCATTTATTTCCTGCAAAAAAGATCAGGACCAGGGCAGCTCTACCTTGCATGTGCGTTTAACAGATGCACCAACGGTTTACGAAGAAGTTAATGTAGATATCCGGGAAGTGAAGGTTAAATTCTCTGATGATACTACAAATTCAGGCTGGGTAACATTAACAACTTC
>JANOVD010000539.1:0-2463 GCA_031417255.1 Chitinophagaceae bacterium | reverse complement strand
TTGGAAGACTGGCTACCAAAATTTTTCGGGTAGCTGCACTATTGTTTTTTCGGGCAATGGTTATATAATCATCAGGCACTTCGGTGTTTAAAAAATCACGTTCAAACTGGGCCCTGGTTGGCCTTGCTTTTATTATTGTTGCAGGCAAATAAATGGTATCATTAACCATCAACTGAATTATGCTGTGCTGGTTACCTTCCAGATTTGCGGGAATGATGATCGTTTTGGGTTTATAACCGATGCTGGTAAATTCTACTTTATCTCCTTTTAAAACCACGATGCTGAAAACACCTTTGTTATTGGTAATGGTTCCCCGGTTTTGTCCTTTTATTACCACACTCACCGATTCCAGTCCTTTCAAACTGTCGGCCGTCATTACAATACCATATAATTGTACAACAGAATCTTTAAAGGTTTCAAACTGCGCTTTGGCAGCAACAGGTACAATAAGAGCAGCAATAAAAAAGTATAGTATAAATTTCTTCATGAAAAAAGTTCAGTAGGGATATGCAGTACAAGAGTGCTCCGATATCTATCGGAGCCAATAAAGCTAAATTATAGTACAGCTGCCTGGTTCAAAAATACCAACATTCCTTAATTAATAAACAAAGTAAGGTCATCAATGTTTAAATTTGCGGTTCACATGGGTATTTTAACAAATAATTGAACGATGACGAACGAAGATATTTTAAAAGCACTGAGCAATGTACAGGAACCCGACCTTGGCAAAGACCTGGTAACATTGAATATGGTAAAAGACATTGTGATTGATGGTAATAATGTTTCATTTACTGTAGTGCTTACTACGCCTGCGTGCCCGCTGAAAGATCTGATCATGAATGCATGTATCAATGCAGTAAAATTATTAGTAAATAAAGATGCTGTGGTTACGGTAAACTTTACCAGCAACACCAGCAGCAACCGAAAAGATGGCAAAACCATTTTAAGCGGCGTAAAAAATATTATTGCTGTGGTGAGCGGAAAAGGCGGTGTAGGCAAAAGCACGGTTGCATCTAATTTTGCTTTGGCACTTGCAGCAGGTGGTGCAAAAGTAGGTTTGATGGATGCAGATATTTATGGCCCAAGCCAGCACATTATGTTTGGCGTTAGGGGCGAAAGGCCATTAATGAGAGAAGTGGATAACAAAGGATGGATAGTACCCATTGAAAAATTTGGTATTAAAATGATGAGCATTGGATTATTGATTGATGAAAAGCAGGCTGTGGTTTGGCGTGGACCGATGGTGAGCAGCGCCATCCGCCAGTTTGTTAGCGAAGTAGATTGGGGCGAACTGGATTACCTGGTTATTGACATGCCGCCCGGCACCGGCGATATTCATTTAACCATTGTGCAAACTGTGCCTGTAACAGGTGTTATTGTGGTTACAACACCACAAACCGTGGCGCTGGCCGATGCAAAAAAAGGTATTGCCATGTTTGGACAGGCTCAGATGAAAGTACCTGTTATTGGTTTGGTTGAAAATATGAGTTACTTCACTCCGGCTGAATTGCCCGATAATAAATATTACATTTTTGGCAAGGATGGAGGCAAAAATTTGGCAGAAGAGTTTGATATCCCTTTCCTGGGACAAATACCAATTGTAGAAAGCATTCGTAAAGGCGGGGATATTGGCATACCTACCATGGTTGGCGATGATATCATCACCAAAAAAGCATTTATGGATTTTACAGCCAATGCCGTAAGAGGTATTGCCATGCGTAATGCAAACATGGAGCCAACGGAGATTGTTGAAATTGTTGCGTAAATTTTAGTTCCCACAAAGACGCAAAGCACACAAAGTTGAGTTGGCAATATTTATTCTTTGTGATCTTAGTGGCTTTGCGGGATAAATGTTTTTTCAGCGAAATCATTTCAATCACATTAATCAGCGTTTCATTTATTATTTTCGCTTTATGCAACAAATACTTACCCATCAGCAATTAGTGGATATTGCCAATGAATTTGGCACACCCGTTTATGTTTACCATGCCGAACGCATTGCAGAACAATACAACAAACTGAAAAACGCATTTAAAGACAATAATGCCCGTTTTTTTTACGCCTGTAAATCGCTTACCAATGTAAATGTGTTGAAATACATCAACAGTTTAGGCGCTGCGCTTGATTGTGTAAGTATTTATGAAGTTAAGCTGGGTTTAATGGCCGGGTTTGAACCCAAAAATATTCTGTACACCCCAAACTGTGTTGATTTTGATGAAATAGTTCAGGCAAAAGAACTGGGCGTTAATATCAATATTGATAATATTTCAATACTGGAACAGTTTGGCGCTAAGTACGGAAACTCTTATCCTGTCTGCATCAGGTTGAATCCGCACATCATGGCCGGCGGCAATTTTAAAATTTCAACCGGGCATGTAGATTGTTAGTTTGGCATTTCCATTCACCAGATGCGTCATATTGAAAGGGTGTTTATATCAACCAATTTAAATGTTGAAGGCATAC
>JANOVD010000538.1:0-2384 GCA_031417255.1 Chitinophagaceae bacterium | reverse complement strand
TGCTACTCTTCCAATCACACTATATTCAGGATCCATACCATTGCTGAAGAAAAAAGAAAGGTTGGGTGCAAAGTCATCAATATTCATTCCACGGCTTAAGTAGTACTCTACATAAGTAAAACCGTTAGATAAAGTGAACGCCAGTTGCGTAATAGGATTAGCGCCGGCTTCGGCAATATGATAGCCACTGATACTTACACTGTAAAAATTCTGCACTTTGTTGGTAATAAAATATTCCTGCACATCGCCCATCAGCTTTAATGCAAACTCGGTAGAAAAAATACAGGTATTTTGTGCCTGGTCTTCTTTTAAAATATCAGCCTGTACGGTACCTCTTACTGTTGCCAAAGCTTTCGCTTTTATTTCTTCATAAATTTCTTTAGGTAAAACATCCTGTCCACTTAAACCTAACAGACGTAGCCCTAAGCCATCGTTACCAACTGGTAATCCTCCAGCCCCCCTGCCCCCCAAGGGGGGTTCTAAAGACTCTGCTGAATCTATAGTTTTATTATTTTGAGAAGAACCGATGATCTTTTGCAACATAGTATGGTGAATAGGTTTACCATCTACACCCAAATACTTGGGCAAAATTTCTATGTCATATTTTGATTCAATGAGTTTATTTATTTCTTCTCTTAAATTATTTTCAATGATATATTTTTCGCATTGCTGATCAATGGCAGCATTCATAAAAAATGCAAGCAGCATAGGTGCCGGGCCATTAATGGTCATGCTTACCGAAGTTTTTGCATCGCAAAGATCAAAGCCGCTGTATAATTTTTTTGCATCATCTACAGATGCTATGCTTACGCCACTGTTACCTACTTTGCCATAAATATCGGGACGATGATCGGGATCTTCGCCATACAAAGTAACACTATCAAATGCAGTGCTCAGGCGCTTTGCAGGCTGACCCAGGCTAACATAATGAAAACGCCTGTTGGTTCTTTCCGGCCCGCCCTCTCCGGCAAACATCCGGGTTGGGTCTTCGCCTTCCCGCTTTATAGGAAACACGCCTGCGGTAAATGGAAATTCGCCCGGCACATTTTCCTGCAATTGCCATTTTAAAATATCGCCCCAGTCTTTATATTTTGGTAAAATAACTTTTGCCAGCACTGTGCCTGATAAACTTTTATAAGTAAGTGGCTGCTTAATTACTTTATCCCGTACTTTAAATTCGTAAAATTCTTTTTTATATCGCTCCAATACTGCCGGCCAGGATTGGATAAGTTTTTTGCAATCAGGATGCAGTTGCCCTTCTAAGGTATTTTTAATTTTCTCCAACTCTTCCTTCGCAACTGTTGACAAAGTTGAAACTGCTGTCAGCGTTCCATCCAGTTGGTACAGTTTTGTTGCAATTGTTGATTGCTCAACCACCCAATCATCATAAGTTTTAATAGTTTCAGCAATCTCTGCAAGGTATCTTATTCTTTTAGGTGGAATAATAGTTGACTGGCTAAATGTTTCTTTTGTATGTGCATGATGTTCTATCTCGCCGGAAAATTTTACATTACATTTCTCAGCTACTTTTTCCATCAGTCTTTCAAACAATTCATTTACACCGGCATCGTTAAACTGTGCGGCAATGGTGCCTATGATTGGCAACTCTTCATCCTTTGCACTCCACAACGTATGATTACGTTTGTATTGTTTACGTACATCATGCAGTGCATCCAATGCTCCTGCCTTATCAAATTTATTTACACAAACCACATCGGCATAATCAAGCATATTAATTTTTTCCAGTTGAGATGCTGCACCATATTCGGGTGTCATTACATACATGCTCACATCTACATAATCTAAAATAGATGCATCACTTTGCCCAACACCGGCACTTTCTAAAATAATAAAATCGTAGTTAGCTGCTTTGCAAATGTCAATGGCTTCCTGTACATATTCGCTCAAGGCTTTGTCGCTTTCTCTTGTGGCCAGGCTACGCATGTATGCCCGTGGAGAAGAGATGGAGTTCATTCGTATCCTGTCGCCCAGTAAAGCGCCGCCGGTTTTTTTCTTGGATGGATCAACAGAAATTACGGCGATGGTTTTGTCCAAATAACTGTTAAGGAATCTTCTTACTATTTCATCAGTAACACTGCTTTTACCTGCACCGCCTGTACCAGTAATTCCTAATACAGGGGCCCCCTCCAAACCTCCCCCGGTGGGGGAGGCTTTAGAGAATTCAATGTTTTTAAGAGTCGTTATTTTATCAGGGAGTTGGGACAATTTACCGGCAATAGTTTTTAAAACATCTTCAATTTTATTCAGAACCTCTTCATTGGAGAACCTTAATACTTCAAATCCAAATCTGTTTAATGCCTCAGTTCTTTCTTTATCACTTAAAACTATTTCAGGCAATTGATGATAACCTCCATCAATTTCTA
>JANOVD010000537.1:0-4723 GCA_031417255.1 Chitinophagaceae bacterium | reverse complement strand
AAACGAGATAGAAGCAGGGCCTCTGTATTCATGTGGTCAATTGGAAATGAAGAAGGCTGGGTACAAACAACAGGTACCGGAAGACTTATCGCTCAATCATTGCTTGCCAAACAGAAAGAACTTGACCCAACACGTGTAAGTACATATGCTGCAGATGTGCCAAACGTGTTCACAGGAATTAATGAAGTAATTCCTGTTCGAAGTTTTAATTACCGGCAGTTTGCAGTTGCAGATTATCATAAAGATCATCCTAACCAACCGATCATCGGAACAGAAATGGGCAGCACTGTAACAACACGTGGACAGTACGTTAAAGATTCAATAATAGGTTACCTCCCCGACCAGGATATTACAGCTCCCTGGTGGGCAAGCACTGCAGAAACCTGGTGGAAGCTTGCAGCACCAAATGATTTTTGGTTAGGCGGATTTGTTTGGACCGGCCTTGATTACCGTGGTGAACCAACACCGTTTACATGGCCCAATATCAATTCGCATTTTGGCATTATGGATATATGTGGCTTTCCAAAAAATATTTATTACTATTATCAATCCTGGTGGACGGATAAAGATGTGCTACATATTTCACCGCACTGGAACCTGCCTACCGGACAGGCAGGCTGGCCTGGTAAAGCAGGCGAACCCATTGAAGTTTGGGTAAACAGCAATGCAGATAATGTAGAATTATTTTTAAATGGAAAAAGTTTGGGCAAAAAAGATATGCCACGAAACGGCCATTTAAACTGGATGGTAAATTATACCCCAGGCACTTTAGAGGCCATTGCTTTTAAAAGAGGAAAAAAACTTCAAACCAAGGTTGAAACAACGGGCAAGCCGGTTGAAGTTGTTATCAGCCCGTATAAAACAACGATGATGGCCGATGGGAAAGATGCAACAGTAATAAACATTAGTGTTGTTGACAGACAGGGACGTGAAGTACCGGATGCAAATAATCTCATCCGTTTTTCTTTACAAGGCGATGCAAAAATAATCGGTGTTGGCAATGGCGACCCCAGCAGTCATGAGCAGGATAAATATTTTGATACAATAGCACAACGGCATTTATTTAATGGTAAATGCCAGGTTATTCTTCAATCGGGAGTTACAACATCCATGATTCATTTTGAAGCTAAGGCTGATAGTTTGTGGACCGGTGCAACAGATATCATGACCATACATGGTGCATCGGTAACTGATGTTAAATTGTCGAACAATACATTTCCGGTGCTGCCTTTTAAACCTACGCCCATTGATAAGATGCTGGGGGCAGATATTTCTTTTTTACCTGAACTGGAAAAGAAAGGGATGAAATTTTATGACCTGGATGGAAAGGAAAAAGATGCTATCAAAATTTTAAAAGACCATGGATTGAATTATATACGTCTCCGTATTTTTAATGACCCGGCAAGAGACAGTGGTTATTCTCCCAGGGATGGTTTTTGCGATTTGCTACATACCATGCAAATGGCAAAAAGAACCAAAGATGCCGGCATGAAAATATTACTTGATTTTCATTACAGTGATTATTGGGCCGACCCACAAAAGCAATACATGCCCATGGCATGGCATTGCAAGTCAATAACAGAATTAAAGCGGGCAGTTTATGATTACACCAGGATGGTTATGCAGGCATTAAAAGACCAGGGTACTGCACCCGATATGGTTCAGATTGGCAATGAGATCAATCACGGTATGATATGGCCGCATGGCAGTGTAAATAATTTTGACAGTCTTGCTCAATTATTTTTTGCAGGAATACAGGGTGTAAAATCTGTTTCGCCATCAACAAGCATCATGTTGCATATTGCCCTGGGCGGACAAAATGATGAAAGCCGGTTTTTTATTGATAATATGATCAGCCGTGGTGTTCCTTTTGATGTGATCGGTTTATCATACTATCCCAAATGGCATAATACACTGGCCGATCTGGAATACAATCTTGATGACCTTTCACGCCGATATAATAAAGATGTAATTGTGGTAGAATACTCTCATGTGAAAAAAGAAGTGAATGAATTATCATTTAATGTAGCCAACGGCCGGGGTAAAGGAAGTTGTATCTGGGAGCCGTTGAGTACCTGGGAAAGATTTTTTGACAGGAATGGCAAAGCGAATGAATTACTCTTAATTTATGATGAGATAAGCAGAAAATATTTACAGAAATGAAATGCTGCAACTAATTTAAAATTCTTCGATGTTAAATAAAATAACTTCAGTTTTTAAAGAAAAATTTCCAAGGGAACCTGCCGTTTTCCGTTCGCCGGGAAGAATAAATATTTTGGGTGAGCACACAGATTATAATGAAGGTTTTGTTTTGCCTGCGGCCATTGATAAAAATATTTATGTGGCCATCACCAAAAGAGCTGATGATCAGATCAATTTATTTGCTGTTGATTTTAATGAAAATTTTAGAACAGATACAAAAAATATAAAACCAGCCTCCATTCAATGGCCCAATTATATTTTAGGTGTTGTTGATCAGTTACAGAAACAAGGGCATGTTTTAAGAGGATTCAATTTAGTTATAGATGGTGATATCCCCATTGGTGCAGGCCTCTCCTCTTCTGCCGCCGTGGAATGTGCGGTGATATTTGCTTTGAATGAGATTTTTGAATTAGGCTTAAGCAGAATGCAAATGGTTCCGCTTGCACAAAAAGCCGAGCATGTTTTTGCAGGCGTTAACTGTGGCATCATGGATCAGTTTGCAAGCATGTTTGGCAAGAAAGACCATGCTATAAAACTGGATTGCCGCTCACTGCATTATGAATATGTACCCATCAATCTTGCCGGCTATACAATCGTTTTGTTTAATACCAATGTTAAACACAACCTGGCCTCATCAGCATATAATACAAGAAGAAAACAATGTGAAGAAGGCGTTTCAATAATTCAGCAAAATCATCCGGCTGTAAAAAGTTTACGTGATGTAAATATGGAAATGCTGAAAGATGATGTAGAGGCTGTTGACCCGTTAATTTTTAAACGTTGCAAATATGTTGTTCAGGAAAATGAAAGATTACTGGGTGCATGTGAAAATTTAAAACAGGGTGATATAAAAGCCCTGGGCGCAAAAATGTACCAGACTCATAATGGATTGAGATACGACTATGATGTAAGTTGTAAAGAACTTGATTTTTTGGTTGATTATGTAAAAACAAATGCTGATGTTGCCGGAGCCAGGATGATTGGCGGTGGTTTTGGCGGCTGTACCATTAACCTGGTTAAAGAAGATGCTGTTGAAAAACTGGTAGCTGCTGTAAGTGCAGCTTATCAGGAAGCTATGGATCTGACTTTAACAACATATCATGTAACAGTCGAAAACGGAACAGAAGCATGTACAGCATTAAGACAAAAAATATAGTATCATTTTAAAATAATTCACCAATTTATAAACTGTCAAAATTAAATTGCTATGAGCTCATTACAAACTAAGGATTACCTGGTTTTCCTGCTTTATTTTATAGTTGTTGCCGGTTATGGTTTTTGGGTTTATTATAAAAAAAAGAAACAATCCGTTTCTGCTTCCAATGATTTCTTTTTGGCCGAAGGATCGCTTACCTGGTGGGCCATTGGTGCATCATTGATAGCTTCAAATATTTCTGCAGAGCAATTCATTGGCATGAGTGGCAGTGGATTTAAAATGGGGCTCGCCATTTCGGCATATGAATGGATGGCTGCCATAACACTGATCATTGTTGCCGTATTTTTTATTCCGGTGTATTTAAAAAATAAAATTTATACCATGCCGCAGTTTTTAAACAAGCGGTATAATGGTACTGTTGCCATGATCATGGCTGTGTTTTGGCTGTTACTATATGTTGTTGTAAATCTTATGTCAATACTTTACCTCGGTGCCCTCGCCATTCATGGTATTTCGGGATTGGAGATACATGTATGCATTGGCTTATTGGCCGTATTTGCAATCTTCATCACCCTTGGCGGCATGAAAGTGATCGGCTACACAGATGTGATACAGGTTTTCTTTTTAGTACTGGGCGGTTTGGTAGCAACGTATATCGCCCTGAACCTGGTTGCTGAAAAATCCGGTCAAACAGGAATAATCAATGGTTTTAATCAACTTACATCGCAGGCTGGTGATCATTTCCATATGATATTTAAAAAAGATAATCCAAATTATATGGATCTGCCGGGGCTATCAGTTTTATTGGGTGGATTGTGGATCGCCAATCTTAATTACTGGGGTTGCAATCAATATATAACACAACGGGCATTAGGTGCCGATCTGCAAACAGCCCGGAAAGGAATTTTATTTGCCGCTTTTTTAAAATTATTGATGCCTGTTATTGTTGTGTTGCCCGGTATAGCCGCTTATGTATTATACCAGCAAGGTATGTTTCAAACAGAAATGCTCGACTCAAAAGGAATAGTAGATGTTAACAAAGCATACCCTTCTGTATTGAACCTCTTGCCAACAGGTTTAAAAGGTTTGGCCTTTGCAGCGCTGACTGCTGCCATAGTAGCATCTCTGGCCGGAAAAGCAAACAGCATTGCTACAATTTTTTCGCTGGATGTTTATAAAAAAGCCATCAATAAAAATGCTGATGAAAAGAAATTGGTTTCAGTTGGAAAAATTGCTGTTGTAATTTCTCCTGAGTTCCGCACGGGGACACCCAAATTAAATTGAGAACCATTTTAAAAGATTTTGTTGTTCTTCTTTAGGTAAATGTAATCTTGATTCTTTTGTTTTTGAGAAGGGGCGGGTAAT
>JANOVD010000536.1:0-9207 GCA_031417255.1 Chitinophagaceae bacterium | reverse complement strand
TGTGGCCATGCTTAAAACACATAAAGATGCACCAAGGGTTTTAATAAGCAACTCGCAACTGGTACCCAAATGGGCAACCTGGGAACACTTTGATGAACTGGAAAAAAAGGGCCTGATGATGTACGGACAGATGACTGCCGGAAGCTGGATATACATTGGCAGCCAGGGAATTGTACAGGGTACTTATGAAACTTATTCAGCAATTGCCAACACACATTTTAGCCCCCCCGCCCCACAAAGGGGGGAGCAGGCAACACTCCAATTACAAGAAATCCCTACAAATAATCAAACTCCAAAAATCCCCCCTTTGGGGGGTGGGGGGGCTGGTTCCCTTAAGCATACTTTAAATGTAACAGCAGGTTTAGGTGGCATGGGCGGTGCTCAACCTTTGGCAATAACCATGAACGAAGGTGTTGCTTTAATTGCCGAAGTAGAAGAATGGCGCATTGACAAACGCATTGAAACAAAATACCTCGACGAAAAATATACTGATATTGATGAAGCCATTGATGCCGCATTACAATACAAGGCCGAAGGCAAAGCCATCAGCATCGGAATATGTTGCAATGCCGTTCATCTTTTACAAAGTTTGATAAAAAGAAATATTGTACCCGATACTTTAACCGATCAAACATCGGCTCATGATCCCTTAATTGGTTATGTGCCGCATACATTAACCAACGAACAGGCAAATATCCTTCGTGAAAAAAATCCTGATGAATATATTGAATGCAGTTACGAAAGCATGTACCTGCATGTGCAGTTGATGTTACAGTTGATGGATAAAGGTGCCATCACATTCGATTATGGAAATAACATACGTGCCCGTGCCTTAGAGTACGAAGCTAAAAATATTAAGACTCTCAAAGCTCCCCCTTTAGGGGGCGGGGGGGGCGTTCTTTTCCCCGGCTTCGTCCCCGCTTACATACGCCCGCTCTTTTGCGAAGGCAAGGGCCCGTTCCGCTGGGCAGCACTCAGCGGCGATCCTGAAGACATTGCTGTAACCGATAAAGTGATGATGGAACTATTTGCAGATAATAAAAGCCTGATGCGCTGGTTTAAACTGGCACAGGAAAAAATTGCTTTCCAGGGATTGCCTGCACGTATCTGCTGGATAGGGCAGGGCGACAGGGAAAAAGCCGGGCTTGCTTTTAATGAACTGGTACGCACAGGAAAAGTAAAAGCACCCATTGTAATAGGCAGAGATCATCTGGATACCGGTTCGGTGGCCAGCCCCAACCGTGAGACTGAAGCCATGCTTGATGGAAGTGATGCCGTTGCCGACTGGCCCATATTAAATGCATTGGTAAATACAGCCGGCGGTGCCAGTTGGGTAAGCCTGCATCATGGTGGCGGTGTGGGCATGGGCTACAGCATTCATGCAGGTATGGTAATTGTTGCCGATGGTACAATAGAAGCGGAAGAAAGGCTAAGCCGTGTTTTAAGAAATGATCCGGGCATGGGTGTAATAAGGCATGCTGACGCCGGCTACGATATTGCATTGGATACTTTACGTAAATATAAACTGGATTTTAAGGATAGATTGTAATAATGAAAATTGTTGTATAAAATTTTTATTCCCCAAAAACCGATTTAGATGCTCACACTACAAGATTTTATTGCCAAATACGAAACTTATTCTGATGAGGAATTGTACAATATTTATAATGATGCTGAAAATTATAGTAAGGATGCAGCGAAGGCATTAAATATTGTTATTGAAAAAAAAGGCGGATCAGAATCACTAATAAAAAGATTAGAAACAAAAGCAATTATTGAAAATGAAAAACTGCGGATTGGCACTGAAGCTGCACAATTTGGATTGGGTGGGGTAGATGCATCCTTTATGAAAAATACTACCAATTCAGCCATACTTTCAAAAGAAGAAGTGAACGAAATAATTGAAACAAACATTGCAAAAGCAGAATCAGTAATTGAGGATAAGAAAGTAAATTCAGAAACAATCGTTAAGAGTTTAATCGGTTGTGGATTGGCTTCTGTATTTGGTGGAGCCTTTGCTTCTCTTCAATTTATATATTTTGGTGCTACATCTGCATTAATGGTAATAGGAATGGTTTTAATTTGTTATGGCACAGTTAAACTGGTTACAAAAAAATCTTATAATGATACTGCGGTTCTTGTATCAAGTTTTGTTGCTTTCATCCTTTCATATTCACTCGGTTACCTGGCATTTTTAATATTTGGTTATTTAGGTTAAGCACATTTAAAAAAAGATTCAATTTTTTTGTTGTGTGCGTAATAGTATAGCTGCCACGGCTTATTATGCCCGCTGTAGCTTAATTACACCAGCATCAGCCGATCCTCCTTCAAGATATAATGAAGCAGCAGCAAAACTGGCTTGGCAACGAACCATTGAATTTTTTAAGAAGCATGTCAAATAGCGATATTCCTTATAAATTAGTTTCTCAAGACTTCGTAAAATGCATGAGAAGTAATTCAACTAATAGAATACGCCAGGGCTATACCTAAAAAAAATTAAAACGCCGGAAACAAACGGCGTTTTAATTACCAGTCTTTTATTATTTGCCGGTTAATTGTATTAAATCACCATCTCCACTTGCAGAGCGTAATTCAACATTATTACCATTTTCGGTAATTATCCATTCCCGGTTCATAAAAGCCAGTTGAGATAATATGTTTGTTGGAAAAGACATCGTTATATTACCAGCCTGCATGCTCCATATGCCTCTTACATTAAGCAGGTCGTTCCTTGCATCGGCATAACCAGTTGCTGCAGATGTGGAAGTAAAAGTAAAAACAATGGAGTTAAAATCAGCAGTAATATTTGTACCACCATCTATTGCCATGGTTACTATCAAGTCGCGGTTTAAAATACCTGAAGTAGCTTTTACTACTCCCGCAACGGCAGGGGTAATAGCATTATTAATGCTATCGCTCTTGCTGCAACTGTTAAAAATCATTGCTCCCGAAAATAATATTCCGGTAAGCAGCATTAGTTTACTGATTGATGTTTTCATTTTAATTATTTTAAAACGTGATAAAAATTATCAGTTAAGTTTTAAAAAGGGAGTTACCGTTTTTTCACTTAATTGCTTTTATATGTAACTATAACAAGCAGTACATACCAATAGTTATACCATGAAGTTGGTTTACTGCAAAAACACATAATTATGTAAATTATAATTCTCAATACCACATCGGCTGCAAAGACATTTTACCTGGCATAAATTCCCTTAATGTCATATATTCGGTAAATAAATAACTACTCAATTTATTTTTATGAAAAATGCACTTACACTATTATTGATTGTTTGTTTGATTCCTGCGGGCAACAGTATTGCACAAAGCAAAGATTCGCTGGTAGTAGCTGCTATCATTAAAGAAGCAACTCAAAATTCGAACCTGAAAAAAATGGCGCATGAGTTAATGGATGTTATTGGGCCCAGACTGGTAGGCACGGCTAAAATGCAGCTGGCAAATGATTGGGCTGTAGCTATGTACAACAGTTGGAACATAACTGCACGTAACGAAAAATGGGGTGAGTGGCGTGGCTGGGAACGTGGCATTACACATATTGATATGATAGAGCCATGGATAAGATCGCTTGA
This sequence comes from Chitinophagaceae bacterium, assembly GCA_031417255.1. GTDB lineage: Bacteria > Bacteroidota > Bacteroidia > Chitinophagales > Chitinophagaceae > Ferruginibacter. Next base: position 5,617 of record JANOVD010000536.1, on the reverse strand, counting down.
GGGAACACAACTGGCATGGAGCCCAAACACCGGTGGCAAATCAGTTACCGCCGGCATGATCATTATTCCCGATCTAAGCGATTCTATGGCTTTTGTACAATGGTTGCCCAATGTAAAGGGAAAGTTTGTAATGATATCGATGATGCAACCAACGGGCAGGCCCGATTATAACTGGAAAGAGTTTGGAACCGATTCTTCGTTTGAAAAAATGAAAAGAGAACGTACTGAATTGACCGATGCCTGGCGTAAGCGTATTGGCAAAACCGGGTTAAGCAATAAAAACCTTGCATTGGCACTTGAAAAAGCAGGAGCGGCGGGGATCGTTGCTTCCAACTGGTCGGCAGGATTTGGTGTGAATAAGATCTTTAGCGCCAATACAACCAAAATTCCTACGGTAGATATTGCACTGGAAGATTATGGTTTATTATACAGGCTTGTTGAATCAGGTAAAAATCCGAAAATAAGTGTAAGGGCCGATTCGAAAGAAACAGGGATGGTGCCAACATACAATACTATTGCAGAAATAAAAGGAACAGAAAAACCGGACGAGTATGTTATGTTATCAGCACATTTCGATTCATGGGATGGCGCAACCGGTGCAACAGATAACGGAACCGGAACACTGGTGATGATGGAAGCCATGCGTATGCTGAAACTGATTTATCCCAACCCAAAACGTACCATACTTGTTGGCCATTGGGGAAGTGAGGAGCAGGGTTTAAACGGATCGAGAGCTTATGTTGAAGACCATCCGGATGTTATAAAAAATATGCAGGCTTTATTTAACCAGGATAATGGAACTGGCAGAGTAGTTACCATTGGCGGTGCCGGATTTTTACATTCCTATGATTTTGTTGGCCGCTGGCTATCAAAAGTTCCGGCAGGTTACAAGCGTGATTTGGAAACAAGATTCCCCGGTTCGCCTGCCGGCGGAGGTTCGGATAATGCATCTTTTGTTGCAGCAGGTGTACCGGCATTCAGCCTAAGTTCCAATAGTTGGTTATACGGCAGCTATACCTGGCATACCAACAGGGATACTTATGATAAAATAATTTTTGATGATGTGCAGAACAATGCCATCCTCACTGCGATATTGGTGTACATGGCTTGTGAAGACACGGCAAAAGCGCCACGGGATAAAATTGTATTGCCTGTTAATTCACGCACAGGCCAACCCGGTAAATGGCCCGAACAGCGTTCGCCAACACGAAAAGGAGGTGTTGATTAATAATTGTCTATTATGTTTTCATTTTACAGTACACATATTGCCATTGCAGCTATCGCAGATATTCCTCCAATTACTAATCTTTTAAATAATGCATACCGTGGCGAAAATTCAAAACAGGGTTGGACAACTGAAGCCGATCTTATTGCCGGTGATGTTCGTACAGATGAAAATAATGTACAGGAGATAATGCAGCAAACCGGCAGCGTATTTTTAAAATTTACAGATGATGAACAACAAATTACCGGATGTGTTAACCTGCAACAGCATGGCAATAAGATTTACCTGGGTATGTTTTGTGTGATGCCCCGGTTGCAGGGCAGAGGTATAGGCAAACAATTATTAAAAGCGGCAGAGGAATACACCCTGCATTTGCAATGCAGCTCAATTTATATGACCGTAATATCTGTACGTACAGAACTCATTAATTGGTATAAGCGTCATGGCTATGCTGATACCGGCGAAAGAAAACCGTTTACAGAAGATAGTTTAACCGGTAAACATCTGCAGGCAATGGAATTTATGGTTTTGGAAAAATCACTAAGTAAAGTTTGAATTCACAGATAGTAACAATCATTACCTTGGTTATTTTTACAACAATAATTGTCATGCATCTGAAACAAAAAATATACAATCACTGTCTTACGCTGATACATGATAAAGCAGCCATGCTGCAACAGGTATTAGCCGACCTTAAAGAAAGTGGCAGCAACGAAACCAAAAGCACGGCAGGCGATAAACATGAAACCGCATTGGCCATGCTGCAGATAGAACAGGCAAATACCCGTGGACAATTGCAGGAAGTGTTAGCACAGAAAACTGCACTGGAAAAAATAGATCCCACTATATCGGCAACAATGATCGTAAACGGAAGCCTGGTTAAAACCAACAGAGGTTATTTATTTATAAGCATAGCAGCAGGCAAAATTACCATTGACGGAATACATGTAATTTCCTTATCGCCTCAATCGCCGTTGGGACAAAAACTGATGGGATTAAAAGTGGATGATTCAGCAGAAATCAATAATACGGAATACCTTATTGAAAGTATTGTATAATCAAATAAATCAGTCTATATCGCCCAGCCCAAACTTATTTCCAATTTTTATAAATGCATAGGCGGCTGTCTTTTCAACCCCTTTCTTTTTGTAAGTAACCATCAATACATGCCAGGTTCCTTCCGATTCTTTTTCCGTAAAGTATTTAATAATTTTATAACCACTGCTGTCCTGGTTAGCAGTTCTGTTTATGCGTTCACAAATGTCATCAACCCCTTTCTTTTCATAAGCATTTGTGTAATCTGACATTACTTTCCACGCCCGTTTTTTATCATCGCCACGATAAACAACGTAGGGCGCTGCTTTGTAAAAAATACCCAGTTGAGACACTTTGGGGTCGGCAAAATCAACCCTACGGCAAATCAACAATAATTCATGAAATGTTTTAGCCAGCTGCAACGAATCAGCTTTGGTTGTTTGTGCTTTTGAACTCTTACAGAATACAACCACAAATAATGCAATGAATACCAGTTTATGTTTCATACTTTATATTGTTGATAACGCTTGATAAAATGTAAGCTAAAAGTAATACTATCCTCTTAAATAAAATATACCCTTTGCCGGGTATTATTGTTAATCCATTTATAAAAGTAAAAAAAGTCTTTTGAAATCGGTAGTTTTGAAAAAAACCAATGAGCAAGTATAATTCATTCCTCACCATTTTCATTATTTCGATAGTGTCGATGATCGTTTTCTTTATTTTCTACTTTCAGGCAATTATGGGGATGGCCTTTACCATGCATGAGTATATAGAACCCAATCCCAATCCAATTGGCATTTTTTCAACCATTTTCAGTCCGCAGGTTGTTATTTCAGGGCTGGTACTTGCCTTATCCAGCCTTGCTTACCGCATACAGGGTATTGTTTATGTTGCCCGTAACAAAACAGTAAGCGATGGCGAAAAGGCTTTATGGATAGTTGGCTTTATACTTATGGGATTTGTAACGGCCATTGTTTTTTTAATTATGGCAAAGGGTAGAAAATTTGTAGATTAATAATACAGGTATTATTTCTTTTTTGAAATAACCCAATGCAATAAAACCACAGCAACCAAAACCAAAATTAATTTGCCCTCCCAGCCAAAACGGGTAACCTCATTTACAGCGTAAGCTTCTATAAGCAGAGCCGGCAGTTTGCCCAATGAACTGGCACTAATAAAAATGAGGAATGAGATTTTTCCTACAGCTGCAGCAAAAGTGATCAGTCCGCTTGGTACAAAGGGAATTAACCTTAAAGCAAGGACAAGGAAAAATGCTTCTTTATCCTGGGCATGTATCAATCTATTTACTTTTGGATATTTATCCAGCCTTTTTTCAACTGTTTTTTTAAATCCCTTCCGGTATACTAAAAATGCAATGGCGGCACCAATGGCTTCGCCCAAAAAAGAAATGAACATACCGTTCCAGAAACCAAAAAACAAAATATTTGCAGCAGTTATAAATACACTGGGCACAACACCCATAATGGCAATAATGATACTTATACAAATGCTGATAACAATGGCAAGATTTTGATATTCTCTAAAAAGCTGGAGCAGGATGTCAACCATTATTCAATAGATTTATTCAAACAGACCCAATTGCATGAGTTTTAAAATTCTTTTAGCCGGTATTTCATTATTGCCGGCACCTGAAGCAATCGTAAATACTTCGGTAGATTGATACCTGGAAGCAACTGTAATTTTAATATTGTTTGCATGTTGTTGAAATAACGCTTCGGCAATTTCAGGCGAATTATTTTCTTTGGATAAATGCGCCAGTAAAAGATGTGATAAAAAAGGAGAGCGGTGCTGGATAAATAATTCGAGTGACTGTTTATTTGACAAATGCCCCAGACCGCCACGAATGCGGTTTTTTAAATGAACAGGATATCTGCCCTTTTCAAGCATTTGATCATCATAATTTGTCTCTAAAAAAACAGCGTGGCATTGCTTAAAATAATGAATAACTTCTTTACATACATTGCCAATATCGGTTAAAACACCAACGGTAACTGCTTTGTAGCTGATGATAAAACTGTGGGGATCCACCGCATCGTGGCATTTTGTAAATGGGATGATACTTAATGAACCAACAGCAACGGGTTCGTTTGCCACAAATGTTTTACCCAGATGGCTGATAAGCCTCGGGCCGTTTTTAGCCGTTTTTTCAGTTATATAAACCGGCAAACTGTATTTATTGGCTAATGTAGTTTCACCTTTTATATGATCGCCATGCTCATGCGAAATAAAAATGGCTTTTACTGTTTTCATCTGCAGGCCAAGCTTTTTCATCCGCTTTTCGGTTTCACGGCAGCTGAGGCCAACATCAATTAAAACAGCATCTGTTGCATTTCCTATATAATAACAATTTCCGTTGCTGCCCGAGTTTAAAGAAGTAAAATATAATGCCATGGTTACTGCAAAGAAAAACAATTTTACCCTGAACCCAATCCTGATTTTTAAAAACAAAAAAAACGCCATCATCCTGTTATAAACAAAATGAATGACGTTTTTTAAAGAACCATTTACAAACTATCTTAAAATCAGTTTATTGTTAATCTGTTCTCCGGTTGTTATTCGAATTACGGCGTTGGTTATTCCCGTTGGGCTGTTGTGAATTACCACCAGAATTTTCATCAACCCTGCGTTCCATATTTCTTTTTTGCATTGCAGGTTGCTGTTGTTGTTGTTGCTGTTGTTGTTGCATAGGCCTGTTATTTTGCTGTTGTCGCATAGGTCTGTCATTTTGTTGCTGTGGTATAGGCCTGTCATTCTGCTGTTGCGGCTGAGGATAATTGTTCTGTTGATTGTTATTTCTGTTCCTCCTGTTTTCATCAGGCCTTGTACCAGGGTTATTGTTTTCATTTGATTGTGGCATTTGATCAACCTGCCTGTTACGTTTCCTGTTTTCATAAACCGGTGGGGTTGTTGTATTATTATTGTCGTTGGGTCTTACTTCCCTTCTGGGGCGGTTATTATTATTTTGCTGATTGTTATTTTGAATAACCTCATCAGTTTGCCTACCATCAGGGCGGTTTACATCATTTCTACGTTTTCTGTTTTCAAAGACCTGTGGATTTGTTGCATCATTGTTGTTGCCGGTATTTACATCATTGCGGCGGCGGTTGTTTCCGTTACCTGGGTTGTTATTATTATCCTGCCTTACTCCATCATTGTTTCTTCTGCCGTTGCCCACAGGGTTCTGCGAACGGTTGTTATCATTGGAGTTTGTGGTATAATTATCATCATTCCTGTTTCTATTATACCGGTTGCGGTTTCTGTCGTTATAATCAATTCTTCTTTCCTGAATCCGGTTGCCTGTGTACCGTTCTGCATCTCTTATTTCGGGGCCTC
>JANOVD010000535.1:0-12682 GCA_031417255.1 Chitinophagaceae bacterium | reverse complement strand
TAAAAATTGTGGGATATGGTATGGCATAACAGAAACAGAATTATGAGATTTTATCTTTTAGATTATTAAGGTACAAATTTTTCAGCAGCGTTTTCTTAAAAAGTATAATAAAAATTAACAGGGGAATGTTTGGCCCGGGTGGGTGTTCCTTCTTTTAAATTTAAAACGCTTTACTATCCTAACGCCGTCGCCATGTCTCCAACGGCGATTTAAATTGATGGCCTTTTTATTTTTTATTTATGAAGTATGCAGCAGCTTTTCGCTGTTGGTCATAAGACCAGACGGCGGCGTATGCTGGTGCGCCAGTTGGCTTGTCTGAATGGGAACACCTGCTGCGGCGGACAATTAATATTAAAAACTTTCGTTGTACTTATGAATTTTTATGAAATAACTTATATTTAAAGAATATTAAAAATATCCGTTTCTACTTATTATAAATCAGATTTCTTATTAAATAAAAAATGTTATGATATTCAGGAATAATTTTAAAGATTTTATGTATAGCAAAGTTCGTGTAGAAATATATAGTGATGCTATTATTGCCATTGTAATTACATTATTAATATTAGATTTAAAAGCGCCTCATTTTGAAAGTACTAATATACACGACAACATGGAGAAGATCATGGAACTAAAAAAAGAATTTTTTGGATGGCTTATCAGTTTTTTATTAGTGAGTGTATACTGGTTTCAGCATCATAACGTTTTTCACATGGCTAATAAAATAGACTTGAAAATAATAGTTATAAATCAACTTTCTTTGATGGGCATTTGTTTAACCCCTTTTACTGCTTCATTATTAGGCAAAAATTATAATGACCCAATTGCAATCACTTTATTTTCAACGATATTTTTTTTAGTAAGTTTAACCCTGTGCTGGATGTATGCTTATATAGCTAAGAATTACTTAAAAGAAAACTACAATAAAAAGAGTGTTTTAAAAAATGTTAAGCTTTCTTATTTAATTGCGCCAACTTTTTACCTGGCTGCTGCATTAGTTTGCTGGGTTAACCTTACATTGTCTTATATTATATTGCTTTTGATTCCCATATTATTTTTGTTTCCGTTAGACAAAGAAGTGAAATAGTTTTTACATTGGCTATAAGACAAGAAGGCGGCGTATGCTGGTGTGTCTGTTGGCTTGTCTGAATGGAAACACCGCCGGCGGCGAAAAATCCGGACACAGTCCGGCAGAATTAAACGGCATCAGGTGATCCCATGGAAATTACGTTTGGGTTTAATGATTTTGTTGGGAACACTTGCGCCAGTGGGGGCCAGTGGAGCACAGTCCGGCGGAATTATACGGCATCAAGTGATCCCACGGAGATTACTTTTGGGTTTGATGATTTTATGGGAACACTTGCGCCAGTGGGGCTAATGCCAGGAGCGGCGAAGTTTATTGATAATGATACCTGCAGGATAACACAATGATTACCTCATCTTTTACTTCATAAACAAGCCTGTGTTCCTGGTTTATTCTTCTTGACCATTTTCCTTTGAGGGCATATTTTAGTGGCTCTGGTTTAACTGTACCTACAAAAGGTGATTTTGCAATTTCTGCAAGTAGTGAAACTATTTTTGCAAGCATTTTAGCGTCTGATTGCCGCCATTCTTCCAACTGTGCAATGGCTTCTGCGGTTAATGAGATACTCCTCATTTTGTACCATATTTTTCCTCAAATTCATCAACAGTAAATGTAACCAATTCTCCTGCTGCTGCCTGTTGCATAGATTTTTCGAGGCTTTTCCGGTTGGCTTCATCGGCCAGTAAATAATCTGTCTCATCCAATGTGTCAGACACAGTTATTTCCACAGTTTTTCCTTTAAAAGCTGATTTAATTGATTTCACCAAATCTGTTGTAAGTTCATTTACATGAAGGCGGTATGTAGTTGTCATGTTGTAAAGTTAAATTATTTTTTTAAAAAAGAAATCATTTAGGTGTATGGTATGATTATAGAAATGTTACGTGCCTGGAATGTAGAACCCGCAGGGGTGATATTATTTGCAAGCGGCCTGAAGCGTTGATGGCCCGAGGCGAAACATTCTTCTCTGGCGCAAGTGTTCTGCCGTAGGCAGGTCACTTGTGCCAACTAGTTCTGGCGGTTTGTAACCGCGGCATAACCTTACCCAAAACAAAAGCGATATCATTTCTATTACTGTTACTATTATCAATTACAGAGTGTGGTTGCTCATTGTGTAAAAACCTCTTTATTGTTTCGCTAAAGTAAACTGCGGTTGCAAACCGCCAGGACTGGTAGACACAAGTGATCCCACAATCATCACATTTGAATTAATGATTTTGGGAGGGAACACTTGCGCCAGAGGGGGTTTTTTTAGATGTTTGGCTTTATTGCCAACACTGTTTACTCAGGTATATAATTCGCCCAGTACAATGCTGGGCAAATACAATGTTTCTTCTTTACTGATTTTATCAGCAAATAATTATTTCCAGTCATCTGCATTAATTGTTTCTGTGCTTTCTTTAATTGCTTTACGCATGTGGCTGGTTTCTTTTTTTGTAAGAATTCCTACAAAATCATAAATACTCAATTTTTTCCCTTTTGAAGGCTTCGAATTTTTTAAAACAATTTCTAATGCCGTTAATGTGTCATCATTATTTACTTTTAAAACTTCTTCTATCAGGTGCATTTTTCTTGTTTCTGTGTACATGAGATACCTCCTTTTTTTACAAATTTACTTTTTTTCGTATTGAAAAGACAGTGAAATTATTAAGAAGGATAAGCTAATAAGATTTGCCTCAATTTATTGTTACCTGCTACTAAGGTTTAAAGGCACCACAAACCTTAGTAGAAAACAAACACAGCAGAAACAAAACCTTATTACCTTATTGTTTGATGATCGTTGCTGGTTATAAAACCAGGCAACGGCGGAGATGGGGGCGAAGAAAAATATTTTATTTCTCAAAAAAATAAAATATTTTTACAGTATGACTTTAATTGTTGATACAAAGAACCTACGTGATGAGAAAGCCCTCAAAAATTTTCTTCATCAACATTCCATCCGTTATCATACAGAAGCGGAAGAAGATGCTGCTTTATTAACAGCTATGGAAAAAGGGCGCAAATCTGCCATGCTTACCGCTGCAGAAAAAGAAAGCTTTTTAACCAAACTTAAAATAGCTAAATGAACATTGATATCCGCAGATCATTTACCAAAGATGCGGATAAATTGCCTGCAAGTATTCAACGGCAACTGGCATTGATTATTACCAACCTGCAGCAAGCCAAACAATTAACCCAAATTAAAAATTTCAAGAAAATAAAAAGCTCTAAAACTGCCTACCGCATCAGGCTAAACCAATACCGTATTGGTTTGTTTTTTGAAAACGAAACAATTGAATTGATAAGGATATTGGGCAGAAAAGATATTTACAAATACTTTCCTTAATTATATTTTGAGGACCGCATCTTTGGGGTTCTCAGCATTTGTTTTCAAACCTGCCACAGACCTGCTTGCGACAGTGGATTATTTTCCAATAACTTTATGCAAATGAAAAAAATTATTACCGCTTTCTTCGGGATATGCGTTTTACTTTCTTTACAAAATTGCAACAGGCATTTGGGCACAGCCTCCTCCGGACAAAAAAATGCGGTGCCTGCTGTTTTTACAGATCTACCGGAATCTGATGGGCAGTACCAGTACATCAAAAATTATTTTATACTTTCTGAGCAACGAAAAATAGAAGCATGGTACCGTACATATTTAAATAAATGCATCTTGTTTTATAAAATTGAAAACCTTACAAAGGATTCTATCCTCAATCTTATAAAAAGTTACTGGGTAACATCCGATGGGCAAAAGCATAACATCCGGTCCATACAATGGCGCCCATTTAAAAACGGAAAAGAAATGCTTGTTACCATGAATTATGCTTACCGCATTATTGCCGAAAACCGGGTGAAACAGATTCACCAATTAAAATTGCAGATGATCCTTAACCGGCGCAACAAAATAATAAGTATAAAGGAATTGAGCAGGGGTAGTTAGGCTCTGAAAAAATGAGCTGCCGCCGTTTGCCTGTCCCGACCTGTGCCGATCATTTCGGCATTATTTCGGGAGTCTCCGGCCAACGGCGATTTAAATTGAAATGCATTTTATTTTTTATTTATGAAGTATGCTGCGGCTCTTAGCCGTTGGTCATAAGACTCCCGAAATGATCGGGATTACACACACGGCGGCATATGCTGGTGTGCCAGTTGGCTTGTCTGAATGGGGAATACCGACAGCGGCGAAGACCACACGGCGTAAAAAAAGTATTATCTTTAATGAAATTTGTTAAAAGTGATTAAATCAAAAATTTCATTTGGTCTTATATTACTGGTACTGATTTCTTGTGGTAAGGAGGAAAATCACTACCGCCATTTTACTTCCAATCTGCCTTTATTATTTAAAACACTTGATTCAACAATAAGTAATCAGCGTGAAGACCGCGTTTTTTATTATTATGGCACAAATGGAAATTGTGATTCAATAATTTGGGAAATTCAGGATCCATTTAGTAATACCCCGTTTTGGAGCCGTAGCAGTGTAAGGTTTGAATATAACAATAACCTCGATACTTTGCCCCGAAAAATTTATCGAACACTTGCAAATGCTGCAGAACATCTTTATAGTATCCGTGAATATAATAATTTGGGAAAGGTTACAAAGTATTCGCTTGGCAGCGATACTTTCAAATGCACTTATGATGTAAATAACCGGATGATAGCCGATTCACAGTTTAGCAGTTTTAATGTTTGGCAACACGTTTATATTTATGGGTACGATATAAAGGGTAATGTAAGTTCTCAGACAACAATCTCAAGCTATGGCTCAGGCCCTTCTCCTACAACTTATTCGACATTTGATTCTTCGAAAAGCCCCTATAACAATGAGTCTTTTAATAATAGATGGAATCCGACACAATCAACACAGTCGATCAACATTAATAATCCAACCTCACATTTATTTCCTGGTTCAGCTTTACCATATAAAACTACTTACTTGTATAATTCTTATAATTTACCATACAAGGCTTATTATTTTAGGCCGGGAGCTTCAAGTCCGTATAAAACCAGAACTTACTTTTACCAGTGAGAATTTAAACTCTAACCATATTTATTCTAAATCCCTAAACATGAGTTGCCGCCGTCTGGTCTCCAGACCAACGGCGATTTAAATTGAACTGCTTTTTATTTTTTATTTATTAAGTCTGCGGCGGCTTTGCCGTTGGTGGTATAAGACCAGACGGCGGCGTATGCTGGTGCGCCAGTTGGCTTGCGGGTGAATGAGGAACACCGACGGCGGCGAAGACGGCGGCGTATGCTGGTGCGCCAGTTGGCTTGTGTGTGAATTGGGAACACCCACGGGGCAAGAGACGGCGGCTCATGCTGGTGCGCCAGTTGGGAAACTATTGTTCTTCTAACACACGTTTTTTTTCTCTATCGTATTCTTCCTTTGTAATTAAATTTTTCTCAAATAGATCTTTCAATTCTTTCAATTTTTCTTCTTTTGATTTTTGTACAGGATTACTTTGAGTGTTTCTTTTTTGTAAACCCGGGTTATTAAGAATTACATAAGTTTTTATTTTTGCAGCGATTGCATTTACTACATCATCCAATTCGAAATTCCCATTATAAGAGAAAGTGCCAACAACTTCAGAATTATTACTCAGGTCAACTATCTGTCCTTTAAGATTTTTATACTGTATACGATATTGAGGATTTACATAACCGTAACCATAATCCATAATAAGTGAATAACGGGGGTTTTTACCAGATATTTGAGTATCACCAACATTAAACCCACTGGCTAAAAAAATGGATATAAAATTTTGAACCACTTTGTCCCAGCCATGTTTATTGGGATACAAACTTTCAAACCTAATCGGAGCATCCGAATCTAGTTTAACTGAAATAAATACAGTTAAATTCTTTTTCATTTTTTTCTCAGCCTGAGTAAATGCTGTAAAATAAAATAGCAAAGCAGTACATACTAAAATAATTCTTAGTTTCATGATATTTGATATTTTTTTATGTATAAAACTACTTAATTCTTTGTCAGGTTCGTGGCTCACTCTATTTTCTGTGTTGTTGGTGACTGCTTTGCTGCAAAGCCATCGGCACAAACACCAACAACGGCGGTCGGGGGGCTACGGAACACCAACAGCGGCGAAACGGCGGAAATGGTAGTGAAGACCGGCAGTGGTGAAAATAATTAAGCTTTTGAAGCCCGCTGTGTTGTTGGTACGCCTGCTCACATTACCTTACGCTGCATACCAACAACGGCATTGCGGTGGGCTTCGAGATACCAACAGCGGCAAAAATCCTTAATTAATATAATATTGTAAGATGAAAACATTTAAATTAACATGCTCAAGAGTATACTCACTTTTTCTTATTTTTCTAGGACTTCCAATTATTATGTTTGTCTTTATGGCTTTTTGCATTTTATCGTATAAAGATATCCCTGATTGGGCTATAATAATTTTAATAGTTCTAATAGCAACTTATATTTTTCAGTTAATATATTATATATTTAAAAAAAATAATCAAATACCATGTTTGATTCAAATTGATGAAAATGGAATTAAAATTGAGTTATTAAAAAGTTCATTTTTTTTCTCAAATAAACTATACCAGTCAGATTGGGCAGGTATTAGAAATGTCAGTTCAAGATATGAGCTTCAGAAACAAACCAGAATTTACAGTATATCATTTAGTAAACCACCCATTACTATCTACATTGATACAACAGAAAAACTCAATGATTCAAAATTAGAAACTGAATTTGGAAAACTATTAATGGAAAAAGTTGCTGAGCATAACAAGTTATCATCCTTAACAAAAGAAAAAATTATAGATACCAAAAATTTTTATCAAAAGCCTTGGGCTAAAGTTATAAATCAATTAGTTGTTATGATTCTGATTGGTTTAATCGGAATAAAAATATTTTATCCAGAAAAAATTGACTTATGGCAATTTGCATATTTTATAATTGTTTCTTTTATTTGGTTGTTGACTTATTGGTTAAATAACAAAAAGTAAAAAACTGTCTTGTCCTAAAATAAGTTTAATGAACTTTTTTATTAGAACGATTTATTTACTTGTTCTGCATTAGCTTATACAACACTCACACCATAATTAATTGATTGATATTTATTTAAAGAGATTAATTAAATAATTTACTGCACATAGACCTCCTTTAGTTTCACAGTAGTCTTCCCCATTTCTCAAAATTAAGTGAAGCTGTTGACGATGGGTTTGCTCCCAAAATCATTCGGGACAGGCTGTGTGCTGGTTTTTTCTGCCCCTGCTTCTTTTAATTTTCTTACTATTTCTCCAACCGTTTCTTCTTCATTTAATTTTTCAAATCTTTCTCTTTCTATTTCATAAATAGTTATAGGCAATTTGTTTGAATCGGACATAGCAGAATAGTTTTATGTTTAACTAAAACTCTAAAAATTTAAAGTAAGCTGCAACTTTTACTGCCGCCGTCTGGTCTCCCCACCAACGGCGATGTTAATTTAAAATGCTTTTGATTTGATGTAGACAGTAAGCAACTCTTCGCCGTTGGTCGGGAGACCAAACGGCATAAAAAAAAGAAAATGGTTCGTGACATGATCCTATACCTAGCGAAAAAGTAGTACTTTTAGTTAAACACTGATCTATGAAATTGCTAGTTATTTTATCACTTCTTTGCCCAATCTTGGTTAATGCTCAAAAAAATGAGGATACAAAAATCATTGTAACACTAAACGATAGTGTTGACATTTATAAAAAAGTAAAAATCGTCTTGGTTGATCTGGACTTTATAGTAAAGGATAATTATAACCCTGATACACTTACAACTTACTCAAGAGAATTGTCAAATATCCCGGGACAATGCCGCTTAACAGCTATTATAAAAGGGAATACCGTTACAATATCAGGTATTTATGGACTTATACAAATTGATGATTTTGGTTATACCCGTTCTGCAAAAGAAAATAAAAACATAATTTATTATAAGGGAAGTAAAGGTTGGGAACTTTTAAAAACGGTTGCCGAAAAAATAGGAGGACAATTAACTTTTAGTAAATAATTTCTAAACCTAAATTTTTCTGTAAAGCATACTATGAAAAAGGGAAATTCTAGAAGATGTTTATTGAACAATAATTAATATGAAATACGTCGAACAAAAAGGTGACGATGATTGTGGGATAGCATGTATTGCCATGGTAACAAAACGATCTTACGAAGAAGTTAAACTTCAGGTAAGTAATGGAAAAATTAGCGGGGTTAAAAAGAAATCAAATTTGAGAACAAACTATGTAGAAATCATTAGAATAGCTAGGCACTTTAAGAAAAAGTTATTTAAACGGAAAAGGTTCTATCGATGGGAAGACATCCCCGGAACAGCAATTGTTTCAACAGATTTTCATGACAATAAAATATATTATCATTGGATAGTTTTTGTAAAGCCAAAATCTGGAAAAGCGTATTTCCTCGATCCTTATCCCAAGAAAGGAAAAAGTGGCAAAAGACGTTACAACTTTAGGGGAAAAAACTGTGGCTCATATTTATTAGTCAAGGATGATAAGTAATAACAGCTGATAACAAAAGAGTCTGGTCTCCCGAAATAATCGGGACTACGCACACGGCGGCGTATGCTGGTGCGCCAGTTGGCTTGCGGGTGAATTGGGAACACCCACGGCGGCAAAACAAAAGCGAAGACCAAGCCCCATGGGGGCGTTATGTTAGTAGAAAAACAGGTTTGCTATTTTGAGGGCAAGCCCCATCGGGGCGATATGTTTTTTTGCAACAATCTTGCTTTAATATGCCTCCCCGATGGGGCTTTGCAGCATTTAATTTTTTAATGCCTTCTACTAATATATCGCCTCTACGAGGCTTTTTGAATTGAGGTACATTTTATTTTTTATTTATGAAGTTTGCTGCGGCTTTTCGCCGTTGGTCGGAGACCAGACGGCGGCGTATGCTGGTGCGCCAGTTGGCTTGCGGGTGAATTGGGAACACCCACGGCGGCAAAAAATTTATTTTTTTTTCTTTTATAATTTCATCCCTAAACATGAGTTGCCGCCGTCTGGCCTCCCGGCCAACGGCGATTTAAATTGATTTCTTTTTGTGAAGTATCTAGGTGTCTGATACGTCGTTGGTTGATCCCGATAGCTATCGGGACAGACGACAGCAAGGCAACAGTTTACCTACGCAGGCAGAGGAATGTTCCATCGGAACATATTGTGGGTAGCTGTATGATGGCGGTATCTATCAGCGTTCCGTAGGAACGCATTATGCGGCAATGAACACAAAACGTTCCTACGGAACGAATACAAATTCCTCTTCTCTTTTATTGCTACCCATAAATTGTTCCGCTGGAACAAGTACATGATTTAACAATCTGCAAAGACTCCAATATGTCGTTGGTCGATCCCCGATAGCTATCGGGACAGACGACGGCAATGCAACAGTTTAGTCGAGTAAGCAAGGGCATTTCAGCCCAAGCTTCTCACAGAACCGTGCTTGCATCTCTCAATGCACACGGCTCTTCTTGCTCTAAAAATGGTTGATACCACTCTTTCATCTTACCTGTCTCAATCATCCCATTTTACAATGGTTGTCTTTGCAAGCAGTAACGAACAAGCTAAACCCTTCGCTGTTTTCTGCTTTCACAAAACGTTATCACTACTACGGTTTAGTCCGCAACTCTTTACGCTTCGGCTCTCTGAGAGATACCTTGAATCCTGACTGTGTCAAGAGGCACTAATGGCACATCGTAAAGTAGTAGTCCCAAGTTCCATACAAAAGCCTGTGTAAAATTCTTGCCATCTTTATGCCGGTTGTTCCATAGCCAATAAACAGATAACCGCCATAGTAATCGTATCGGTCGTAGGAAACCTATACTTTTAACAACAAGGAGCCGTTTCGACATTTCATCAATGGTTCATTTGCATTCAACTCTTTTACACTCACCTGAACTTTTACAAGCCCTTTTAACTTATCGCTCACTACCATGCCTTTTGAACAAAGCAGCATAAGCTGGTTTGCAAACCCTGTCTGTACAGTGTATGCGGAGGACCTACCTCCATCTTTTGTATAGCATTGAATATCGTTTACACGTTATTCATTCATGGCGCACCCTACGCCGGCAGAAAATAACTGAGAGTTATTGCGAAAACTTTAACTTTGAAATATGGAACAACGCTTTTATTTTGACACTTCAGTTTTTGGCGGACTCTTCGATATAGAATTTGAAGAAGAAACTGCATTACTTTTTGAAAAAGTAACCTTGGGGCAAATTAAATGTGTTTATTCAAATTTGACCGAATCTGAATTGACAAATGCACCCGAAAAAGTGAGAAATTATTTTGAGACTATAAAAGATAAATTCAAAGAAAAGGTTTTTGTTACACCAGAAGGACTGAAACTTGCACAGACTTATGTTGACGAAAAGGTAGTTGGAGAAACAAGTTTAGACGATTGTATCCATATTGCGACTGCTACTTTGAATAAAGTAAATATGCTTGTAAGTTGGAACTTTAAACACATCGTAAATATTTACAGAATTCGTGGATACAATTCAATAAATCTACGTTTAGGTTATCCAGCTTTAGAAATTCATTCACCAAAAGAAATTGTAAACAATGGAGACGAAGACTAAAATCGTAAAAGATTTTGACACAGTTAAAACTTTTCGAGAAATTAAAGACAAAATTTCAAAAGACATAAAAGGTATGACCTTTGAACAATTGCAAGCTTATCTTGACAAAACAAAATTGAAACCAAAAAACGCATAGACCCGAAGGGTGATATTTTTAGCAACCGGCCTGCCTGGGCAACCGGCCAGCTATAGTTGTTGGCCGGAGGCACAAAAAACCCTCTTCGCATTAATATATCGCCCCGATGGGGCTTTGCAGCATTTTAATAACTTCATAATGCTACTAACATATCGCCTCTATGAGGCTTGAGGGCAAAACCTTAGCAGAAAACAAGCACAGCAGAAACAAAACCTTATTACCTTATTTGCAAAAGCCTGAAAGCCCGCCTGAACGGAACTGGCAGGGCTGGTATGATTATAGAAAAGTTACCTGCCGAGAATGCAGAACCCCGAAAGGGTAATATTTAAGTTGTATTTTTAATTAAAGATTGATCTATGAAACTGCTAATTGTTTTTTTACTTCTTTGCCCATTTTTGGCCAACGCCCAAAAAAATGAGGATACAAAAATCATTGTGACACTTAATGATAGTATTGACATTTATAAAAAAGTAAAAATTGTATTAGTTGATCTGGATTTTATAGTAAAGGATAATTATAACCCTGATACACTTACAACTTATTCAAGAGAATTTTCAAATATTCCTGGAGCATGCCGCCTAACAGCTATTATAAAAGAAAATACTGTTACAATATCTGGGATTTATGGACTTATCCAAATTGATGATTTTGGTTATACCCGTTCTCCAAAAGAAAATAAAAGAATAATTTATTACAAGGGTAGTAAAGGTTGGGAAGTTTTGAAAACGGTTGCCGAAAAGATAGGAGGGCAAATGACTTTTGGTAAATAACCATTAAATGAACCGGCAGAAAAATCGCATTTCGCTGCTGCCGTTTGATCTACTGACCAACGGCGATTTAAATTGAACTGCTTTTTATTTTTTATTTATAAAGTATGCGGCGGCTTTGCCGTTGGTCATAAGACCAGACGGCGGCGTATGCTGGTGCGCCGGTTGGCTTGTCTGAATGGGGAACACCTGCGGCGGCGAAAAGAAAAATCACTCATAGAATTCTTTTATACGGTTAATATCTCCCTTTGTGAGATCTGGGAACTGAGGATAGTGAATTTTATTAGCTTCTGCGCTTTTTTTGAATAAAGTATCGGTGTGTAGTAGATTGTTGCCCTTTAAGAAATTATTCAGCCAGTCAGAACTCCTCGTTTGAATAATATCTTTAAATGGAATAGACTTGTAACCATCTGCTGAGAGATGGCAACTACCACACTGCATCAGTATTAATGTTCTGGTTGACAAATACCTGATCTTATTGAATTTATCCTTTGTTAAAGGTGGATTTTGTTGTGTGCCGAAGTTATTATTAAAAATAACAGATTTAAATATCCCTAAAACCACATCAATGTTTTTAATTCTTCGTCCACCGATAGTGAACTTCTTTTTCTTATTTACAATTGGAATTTGCATCATAACCAAATCACGATTTGGAGAATCTGATATAAAGACGTTTGCTTTCAAGCCATTTACTGTATCAACCGCCATAAAATATGTCATACTATCGTTGTTGTCAAAATTTAGTTCGTATAGACCATAATCAAACCAAAGTGTGTCGTGCCCGTTTGTTAATCCGCCAACATAACTATCAATCCCTTTCTCCTTTAAAACAATCCAGCCAGTTGGTGCTTTAAGTTTAAACTCACCAAAGTCTAAAACCTGCTGGTTTTCACTTTTTATCTTACACGAAAAAAAATTAATAAGAAAAAATATAAAAAGAAAGTAGCGCATTGTTAAATTATAGTGTGCAACTTTGGGTATTTGAAAAGGCATGAAATTCATTGATTGTGCAGCCCGGTACAAATGCCCAATTGAAAATATGGTATTGAAGTTAAGAACTAAAGCTGGGATTTGAACCCATGAAAAAAGGCAACGGGGAAAGAGTCTGCTGCCCGTTGGTCGA
>JANOVD010000534.1:0-1586 GCA_031417255.1 Chitinophagaceae bacterium | reverse complement strand
CAGACGCATAGCGGGTTGGACGTATTTGAGGTTGGGGTTCAGCTCGATTTGGTTCGCCGTTCGTAGCACGGTTCGCGCGGCCTGCAATCTGCCGTTGTTTTGCGATAAACTTTGAGCAATTCGACGAGGAGATTGGCGGGACTGGCAGAAACGGAATCTCGCCAAGGACTGGTCAGGATTCAGGATTCACGCCATCAAACGGAACAACGCATGAAAAAACAAATTCGCGATCTTTGCCCGGCCTCGTCACAAGGTCACGAGTCGGTTCCGGCTGGTTCGCGCCCTTCGATTCATCCTTCGGTTGTTTATCCTTGTCATTCGGTTGACGAGGCAAATCGAAAACAAGACGGATTGGAGCCGGGATTTGTTTATCAGCGAAACGGACACCCGAACGCGTCGGCACTGGCCGATCGATGCCGGGAGTTGCATGGTGCGGATGCGGCCGTAGTAACTTCTACGGGAATGTCCGCAATGGCTCTGGCCATGGTCGCCACACTCAAGCACGGCGATCACGTCATCCTTAGCTCGCAGTTGTATGGAAAGTCGAGTGTGTTATTCATCGACGAGGCGGCTCGATTGGGAATGACTCATTCGATCGTCGACATTAGCGATTTGGTGGCGACAGGGCGGGCGATGACCGCCGCAACAAAACTGATTCTCTGTGAAACTATTTCCAACCCAACCATGCGCGTTTGCGACATTGGTGGACTGTCGGAGCTGGCGCATCGAAATGGATCGTTGTTGATGGTCGACAATACGTTTGCCAGTCCCATAGTTTGCCGACCGCTGGAATGGGGTGCCGATCTGGTTTTGGAAAGCATGACCAAGATCATGAATGGTCACAGCGACGCAATGTTGGGGTTGTTATGTGGCAAGTCGACAGCTTGGACGCGAGTCGAATCGGCGTTAGTGACGTGGGGCTGGACGACCAGCCCGTTCGATTGTTGGCTGGTGGATCGCGGGATGGGGACGTTACATTTGCGCGTTGTCAGCGCATCGCGGACGGCAGAACGAGTGGCGAAATTCTTGTCGGGACATCGGCGAGTCGCCTCCGTTTATTATCCAGGATTGGAATCGCATCCGGATCATAATTTGGCGGTAAAGCAATTTGACGTGGAGCAGACTACCTTGTTCGGTCACATGTTGTCGTTTGAAATTCGAGGGGGCGATGATATCGGCGCGAAGTTCATTTCCAAATTGGCCAGTATTCAGTTTTGTGCGTCGCTGGGGGAATTGGCCACGACGGTCAGCCATCCGGCTTCGACCAGTCATCGCAACTTGAATCGCCAATCGCAGGCAGCGTTGGGCATCAGCGGGGGGACAATTCGACTGTCGGTTGGCTTGGAGAGCCCCGAATTCGTGGAAACAGAGCTGGCAAACGCGCTGGACACGCTGGACGATTAGCAGCCTATTCCGGTAACATGGTGGTTCTAGTTCGGGCATTTTTTCTATCGGAGGTTGCATGCCAAAAGACGAGGCGTTTGAAGTGAACGGGACGGTTGTCCAAGCACTGGCCAATACCCGGTTTCGGGTTGAATTGGAAACAGGATCAGAAGTGCTGGCACACGTTGCCGGGAAAATGAGAA
>JANOVD010000533.1:0-5477 GCA_031417255.1 Chitinophagaceae bacterium | reverse complement strand
GGTATGGTCGGAGCCTGATTAGACAAATAAAAAAGAAGTTCTCCAAAGAGAACCACCAGCTTGTAACCATTGATGAGTTTTGCCAGTACACAGGTTTGTGTATTACCTCTGTTAGGCAGGTGCTTTTGAATTGATTTTTATTTATTTGTTTAACTTCTTTCTTTTTTGCAAAAAGAAAGAAGCAAAGAAAAACTTCTCTTTTCCCTTGCCTGGCATCGGTTGGAAGCCTGCAAGGGAGTATCAATACAGTAGCTACGCTACTTTCAGCCCTTTGGGCAATATTGCTGGTTCAAGCAGTTTAACGGGTATAACTGCCTTTAACTCATATATCTTCTTGAATTTCTCAATTAATTGGTTTGAAAACTGTACTATTGGGGTCACCAAACTTGTTTCAGAATTTCACTGCCCCTGTAACTTCAACGTTTACAGGGGTTTTTGTTTCAAACACCCTCACATTATTTTATTTTTCGTCGGTTTTTGGTTCACTTTTGGTTCACCGGGTTTCCGAAATTGGTTCACCGAATAATGGTGTTCTGACCCGAAACTGTAAGGTCAAATATAAGCTTTACAGGGAGGGAACCCTGTAAGCAGGTAGCTTACCATCAACAGAAAAAAGGACTACCCCTAAAAGGGTAATGCTGATAACTGACGAACACCTAAGTTTTACTTACGCCTGGCGTTCACTATTCTGTCTGCCGCTATTTGCGCCCTCACCTGTTCTATTGTGAGTGGATTTTTATTCATTCGTTCTTGTTCCTCTTCTGCCTTCTTGCACCTTTCCCAATGATAGGGCGTTAATGGAGAAAGTTCTTCTGATACTTTCTTCTGCTTATCTTGTAAATTCTTCATTATTAATAATACAAATTTATGGATGAAAAATTCTTTTTCTTTTGAGGAAATGAAAGAGCAAGCCGACAGGTTACCTTTTCCATAATCTAAATATAAAAAATAATTCTCATTGTTTTTCTGTTTTACTTCTACATTTGTACCTGCATTTTAAAAATGGCATATTTTGTCTTACTGATTTTTTTTGATTGCCATGTTGAACATTTAAATATTTTGTGTGTCGAAACAAGTTAACAAGTTTACAGCAGCCGGCCTGCTGGTTGCTTTAGGAATTATTTACGGCGATATTGGTACCTCACCACTTTACGTTTTTAACTCTATCATTAAAGGCAGGGTAGTTAGCGAAGAGCTTATACTGGGTACACTTTCCCTCATCATCTGGACCATTACTTTGCTCACCACCATCAAGTATGTAATTATGGTGCTGCGGGCCGATAACCGTGGTGAGGGTGGCATTTTTGCACTTTTTGCGTTGGTGAGGCGGCGCAAAAAATGGCTGGTTATCCCGGCCATGATCGGCGGCGCAGCCCTTTTAGCAGATGGTATCATTACACCACCCATTTCCATCACTTCGGCCATCGAGGGTTTAAAAGAGCTGCCTAAATTTCATGATCTTGGCCAGAATACCATAGTTTATATTGTACTGGGTATTATTGCAGCTTTCTTTTTCAGTCAGCAGTTTGGTACCAGCAATATTGGTAAGCTTTTTGGCCCCTTCATGTCGGTTTGGTTTGGTATGCTTGCCATTTTAGGCCTTTTTCACTTAAGCGATGACTGGAGCATTTTTCGTGCTTTAAATCCCTGGTACGCCATTAATTTTTTATTTACCTACTCCGAAGGTTTTTGGATACTGGGCGCCGTTTTTCTTTGTACCACAGGTGCCGAAGCGCTGTACAGCGACCTTGGCCATTGTGGCCGCAGCAACATACGCATATCCTGGGTATTTGTAAAAACCTGTTTACTCATTAATTATTTCGGGCAGGGTGCAAGTATTTTAAAACACCATAGCGGAAAATTATTGGATAAAGCAACCATTAATGCAGAAGGGATAAATGCGTTTTACGACCTGATGCCCAACTGGTTTATTGTGCCCGGTGTTGTTATTGCTACCAGCGCTGCCATTATTGCCAGCCAGGCAATGGTTTCTGGCTCATTTACTTTAATCAGCGAAGCTATCCGCCTTAACCTTTGGCCCAAACTAAAAATTATTTATCCTTCTGAAGCCCGTGGCCAGATTTTTATACCGGCCATTAACTTGCTGCTTTTTGTGGGTTGTGTGGGTGTTGTTTTGTTTTTTCGTGAGTCGGCTAAAATGGAGGCTGCTTATGGCTTAGCCATCATCACCACCATGTTTATGACCACCATATTGTTTGCAAACTATATGGTGCTGCACAGGGTTAAACCCATGTGGATCTATATTTTCTTATTCGCTTATGTAATCATCGAATCTTCATTCCTGATTGCTTTAATGAATAAATTTTTGCATGGCGGTTATATTACTTTGATGATAGGCTTTGTACTTTTTTCTGTAATGTACATTTGGTACCGCAGCCGCAAGATCAAGAACCGCTATGTGGAGTTTGTACGTATGGATGAATATGTACCTAAACTGGAAGAACTGAGCAACGACTCATCGGTACCTAAATATGCAACACACCTGGTGTATTTAACCAGCGCCAATAACCCCAAGGAAATTGAGCATAAAATTATTTATTCGATACTGAGCGGTAAACCCAAACGTGCCGATATTTTCTGGTTTGTACATGTGGATACGATGGATGATCCGTACACCTGTGAATATTCGGTTGAGCATATTATACCCAATGATATTATCAGGGTTGAGTTCAGGCTCGGTTTCCGTATGCAGCCACGCATTAACCTGATGTTTAAAAAAGTGGTGGAAGACCTGGTGGTAAACAGGGAAGTGAATGTTACCAGCCGCTACGACAGTCAGCAACGTAATAATATGGCGGGCGATTTTAAATTTATTGTGCTGGAGAAATTCCTGAGCCAGGATAATGAACTGCCGTTTTTCGAAAGGATCATCATGCGGTCTTATTTTTGGTTAAAAGAAATTTCGCTTAACGAAGAAAAAGGTTTTGGCCTGGAGCAGAGTACGGTATTGGTTGAAAAATTCCCGCTCATCATAGCACCGGTGAGTACTTTAAAACTTAAGCGTACTTACCCCGATGAGGAATAAAAAATAATTATCCCACAAAGGCACGAAGTACACTAAATAATATTCTTTGTGAGCTTAGTGTCTTTATTGTTGCAAAGGCCCGCCTGGATAGCCTGACAGGCATACGCAGCCAGGTAGCTATTTAGCGGCTGCAACAAAAATTTCCGTTTACAAATCATATAAACCTTATTGGCGGAGCCGATGCATGGAAGAAAGAGTTTGGAGATAATAGTCAGGAGTTAGGAGTTTGCCACAGAATGCTTAATTTAACAGGGTACTAAATTCCTAACTCCTGACTAATAACTCCTAACTGACGCTTGTTACAAATCGCTCTTTATATCATCCTCGGCATTGCAGCCCTGTCGGTTATTGTATATTTTATACAGGAACGTTTTATTTTTAAGCCCGAAAAACTCAGACAGGATTTTATTTATAAATATGATGTACCGTTTGAAGAACTTTTTTTTGATGTGGAGCCGGGTGTTCGTATCAATGGCCTGCATTTTACGGTAGATAACCCATTAGGACTTGTGCTGTATTTTCATGGCAACAGCCGCAGCATTAAAGGCTGGTCAAAATATGCCGTAGATTTTTACCGCTATAAATATGATGTGGTGCTGGTTGATTACCGCGGCTTTGGCAAAAGCACCGGCAAACGAAACGAAAAAGATATGCTGAACGATATGCAGTTTGTGTACCAAACGCTGGCTGCCAAATACCACGAAAATCATATCATTGTTTATGGCCGCAGCATGGGCAGCGGCTTTGCCGCCAAAATTGCCTGCGATAATAAACCCCGTTATTTAATTTTGGATGCGCCGTATTACAGTTTTAAAAAAGCTGTTGAACGGTTTTTACCCATGCTGCCGGTACGTTTTGTTTTGCGGTTTCATATGCGTACCGATAAATGGATAACCAAAGTAAATTGCCACACTTATATTTTACATGGCACCAAAGATTGGCTGCTGCCCATACATAATGCCGAAAAACTGCAGGCGCTTAATCCACGTAAAATAACACTGATACGCATTCCCGGCGGCGGGCATAATAACCTGCCGACGTTTCCGGAGTATCATAATTTTATAAGAGATATTTTGCAGTACTGAGAAAAATAAGCTGCAAGGGGAGTAGTTGCAAGGGACAAGCATACTTTTTTAGGCTGTTATTCATGTATATAAAATTCCATAACCAAAAACTTGCCCCCTTGTAGCTTGCAACTTGCAGCTTGTATCCCGTATCTTGCACGCTCTATGAAAAGAAAGATCTTCCGCTGGCTAAAAATTATCACCCTGGTTTATTGCAGCATCGGTATTGCTTTATTTTACCTGCAGGAGAAGTTCTTGTTTCATCCCGAAAAACTTCCCGGCAACCATGTTTATTCATTTTACCATTTGTACTCCCGTAATATTCCATTCGAAGAAATAAATATTCCTTTTAATGATACCGATACCATCAACATGATAAAATTTTTTCCGGAAGATTCTGCAAGAAGGGGCGTGGTGGTTTATTTTCATGGAAACAGGCAAAATATAGAGCGTTATGCAAAATTCGCCGGCAATTTTACAAAGCTTGGCTACGAAGTGTGGATGGAAGATTATCCCGGCTTTGGAAAAAGCACAGGCGAACGCACCGAAAAAAAAATGTATGAGCAGGCATTGCAGGTACAAAAAATGGCAGCAGCAAAATATGGCAGCGATAGTATCATCATTTACGGAAAGTCTTTAGGCACCGGCATTGCAGCCTACGTTGCATCCACATCAAAAAACAAAAGACTGATACTGGAAACGCCTTATTACAGTATTCCATCGCTGTTTGCCTGCTATGCACCCATTTATCCAACAACTGCCATGTCGAATTATAAAATACCTGTGCACGAATTTTTGCAGGATGTAAATTACCCGGTTAGTATTTTTCACGGCACCAAAGATGGGGTGATTCCTTACCGCAATGCAGCAAGACTGAAAAAAGTTTTAAAACAAACGGATGAATTTATAACCATTGAAAAAGGTACACATCACAACCTGAATAATTTTGACCTGTTTAAACAAAAACTCGACAGTTTATTAAACCTCCGTTAACTGTGTTTTACTTTTGCTGATCTTTAAAGTGTAGTTCACTCCAATTTTTAAAGCATAGTTTTCTTTTTCATGGCTTACCGGAAAATTAAAGGCAATTGGATAATTATATGCAGCAGTAATTTCTTTTATCACTTCATATACTTTTTTGCCAAAGGGCCGCTCGGTATCTTTCATATCGGTAAATCCGCCCACAATTAATCCGGCAAGGCCGCTCAATTTTCCACTGCGTTTTAATTGCTGTATCATACGGTCAATACTGTAAATGTATTCGCCTGTATCTTCAATAAAAAGTATTTTATTTTTTGTGTTGATTGCGGATGGGGTTCCAATCAGGTGTACCAATAACGAAAGGTTACCGCCTACGAGCTCGGCAG
>JANOVD010000532.1:0-7812 GCA_031417255.1 Chitinophagaceae bacterium | reverse complement strand
CGGCGCAGGTATCAGCGCAGAGAGTGGGTTAAAAACTTTTCGTGACAGCGATGGTTTATGGATGGGTTATGATGTGTATGAAGTTGCTTCTCCCCAGGGATGGAACAAAAATCCACAACTGGTTTTAGATTTTTATAATGCCCGCCGTAAAGATGTTGCTGCTGCTTTACCCAACGCTGCTCATCTTGGTTTAGCCTATCTGGAAAAAGATTTTGATGTAACCATCATCACACAGAATATTGATGACCTGCACGAAAGGGCCGGCTCAACAAAAGTTTTACACCTGCATGGCGAAATATTTAAAATGAGGAGCGTGGCTGATGAGCACACTGTTTTTGAAATTCGTGGAGATATTAACCTGGGAGATAAAACTGCAGATGGTGCCCAGCTTCGTCCGCATATTGTTTGGTTTGGTGAGGCTGTACCCTTGATTGAAAAAGCTGCAGCCATTTTGCAGGACTGCGATTATTTTGTAGTGGTAGGCACTTCATTACAGGTTTACCCGGCTGCATCTTTGTTATATTTTGCACCACCTTATTTACCGAAGTTTATCATTGATAAGAAAATACCATTAACCGAAAAGCAAAATAACCTGCATATTATTGAAATGCCGGCCACAGCAGGAGTTGAGGAATTGAAAAGAATTTTATTACAGTCATAATTTTTCATTTCTTTGTTAACCTAAACCAACCTTATGTACGAACTGGAAAATTACGGAGGCTCATCAGTTATTGCTTTATTGATGATCGTTTTATTTTTGATCCCAACTATCTTTTATTTTATAAGTTTACAAAAAGCGCTGGAAGCAGTCAGTCCCGAAAACAGGATGATGCCTCCGGGGCAGGTTTGGTTATCGCTGATACCCTTTTTTAATTTTGTATGGATGTTTTTTGTGGTGAATAAGATTGCAACGTCTTTGCGGCTGGAATGTTACAAATTGAATATTACAACTACAGAATTAAAACCAACCCAGGGCATTGGTAACGCAAAAAATATTTTACGCCTTTGTACATTTATTCCTGTAATAGGCGTATTTGCAAATATTGGTTTTATTGTATGCTGGATATTATACTGGGTTAAAGTAAACCAATATAAAAACCTCATTATCGCCAATAGGGATAATATTATTTTGGATGCTGAGAAAGGAATATTTCACGAGTAATTCTGTACGTAAGCATTGCAAAGAAATTAAAATAAGTACTCCATTAAAAAATTTTGCGCCCTGCATACTTTTATATCTGCAAAATAAAAATCACCTGTATCTTCTGTTACAATAACATCGCATTTATTATTTACAGCAGCATAATATTCAATACCATCTTCAAAATCGTTTACCTGCCTGTTTTGTAAAGCCTGTAATACTTCATTTTTACCAACATCGGTAATTAGTATTTTTTCTGCAAGCAGCTTGATTTTTTGTTTGGCCAATTGGGTGCCACTCTTCTTTTCGGCAAAATAAAATGCAATGGCCAGACAAACAGGTGAGGTGTACACCGTAAATTTTTTATTATCTGCCAAACTTACAATACGGGCTGCGTAAGTAAACAAAGGATATTCTTTATTCAATACCGAAACCAGAATATTGGCATCTAAAAATATCCTCATTTTTTACTTTTAAAATACTCGGCCTTTAAATCTTTATTTTTTTTTGCTTTGGTTTGATACTCAACTTCGCCCTCTGCAACCACACTCACCCAATCGGAAATGGGTAAATCTTCAAGAGATTGATAACTGTTGCTGGTAACTTTACTCAATAAAAATTCGGTAAGCCGGGAAAGGCTTATGTTGTTATTTTCGGCGTATCGTTTGGCCTTTTTAATAACCGTTTCATCAAAGCTTAAAGTAATTTTTGCATCCATAATACAAAGTTATACGACAAAGATAATTATTTTATACGTACAAAAAAATAGTTTTTTAAAATACAGTTTCTGCAAACTTAATTCCGGCATTTTCAAGTTCATTCAGCACAGGCTCATAAATTGCTGCCACAGTTGGTATATGTAATCCTTTTAGTTTCAAAGTTTCATTCAAAATTAATTTAGCAGCAATACCCAATGGCAGGCCAACCGTTTTAGCCATCGCCGTCCGCAGACTATCTTCGCCTTTTACAACCAGGCAGCTTTTTAAACTTTTATTTATTCCATTTAGTTAATATTCAAACTCGTGCAGCATTACGATCATGTCTTTATCGGCAGGTTCCATTCTCAATTTTGTTTCTACCAAAAACTGTAAAATATCTGCCGATGTTTTTGCAGTTGCAGGAACCGGCGATTCAACAAATAAGCCCAGCCATACCAGCATCCGTTTATTATCATCAGTTACAAATGGTAAAATTGGTGCCGACCATTTTGCATAAGTCAATTCAACTGCATCAATGCTTTCCGATTCGTTGGTTAAGCCTGCATGTACAATAGCATTCCATCCTTTAAAAAAATCAACATGCCGTAAAGTGGTTCTTATAAATGTTGCAGTATCCAGCAATTTATAAGTTGGTATATAACTTAAAGAATCCCTATTGGGATAAAATGCAAGCCCCTCCAATCCATCAAAAACAATTTCGTTGCTGCATTCAAAAAGATCATGGTAGCTGATAGTTTTTATTTCGTTCTCCTCTTTATACACCGCACCCGACTGTCCGGCCATTACAATATTCCTCGGGTTCCAGCTAATTTTATAATGCCAGGGATTATCATCGCTCTCCGGTGCAACCAATCCGCCGCAATGGCTTTTAAAAGATGTGATCTTTCCGCCGGTTGCTTTTATTTCATCAATGATCTTCATGGCGCTCATGTGGTCAATCCCGGGGTCCAATCCCATCTCACAGATAAATAATAATTTCCTGTCCCTTATCTCCTCCAGCAGGCTCTTCATTTTATCATCTAAATAAGATGCTGTTAATAAATGTTTGCGGTACTCCACACAATCTTTGGCAACCAGAAAGTGCAGGGCAGGGGGCATCATGCTGATAATGACATGCGCTTTTTGAATAAGGTCGCCTCTTTGTTTTTCGTTGGTAACATCAAGTTGTACCGCTTCGGCAAAAGGGGAGCCGTTTGTTTTCAACAGTAACTGCTCCCTGTCGGCATCTGCAATGATGAATTTCCAGTTATTGGTTTGTGCTTCAACAATCAAATAATCAATTAAAACCGTGGCCGATTTACCGGCGCCAATCAAGACAATCGTTTTCAAATAAAAAGTTTTTGGCAAGTTAAACAATGGAACGCAGATGACGCTGATCTGGCAGATAAAAGCAGATTAAAAATCCGCTTTTATCATAACCAATCAGCGTCATCAGCGTTCCGTTTTCCGTATATCCACAACCACAAAAAATATGTGTAAAAATACCCCTCAAAAACACCCTTTTTTATGTGGAATAACGGGTTAAAATCGGTACTTTTGCACACGATAAAAAATTATGGAAAATAACGACAATTTAAACGAAGAAAACCTGCCTTTGGATGGTGGTGATCTCAACAACCGCGGCCGCATAATTCCGGTTAATATTGAAGAGCAAATGAAGACCAGCTACATCGATTACTCCATGAGTGTGATCGTAGGGCGTGCATTACCCGATGTACGGGATGGCCTTAAACCCGTTCACCGCCGTGTTTTATACGGCATGAGCGAACTGGGCAATACCAGCAATAAACCTTACAAAAAATCGGCCCGTATTGTGGGTGAGGTGATGGGTAAATACCATCCCCATGGCGATAAGGCCATTTACGATACCATGGTGCGTATGGCGCAGGACTGGGCCATGCGTTACAAAATGATTGACGGCCAGGGTAATTTTGGCAGCGAAGATGGCGATCCGCCGGCTGCCATGCGTTACACCGAGGTACGTATGCAAAAGTTTGCCGAAGCCATGCTGGAAGATATTGAGAAAGAGACCGTGGATTACCAGCTAAACTTTGATGATTCCCTGAAAGAACCAATGGTGCTGCCAACACGTATTCCGCAGTTGCTGGTTAACGGCAGCAGTGGTATTGCTGTGGGTATTGCCACCAACATGATGCCGCATAATTTAAGCGAAGTAATTGATGGCTGTGTTGCCTATATCGAAAACAAGGAAATAACCGCTGAGGAGCTTATCAAATATGTAAAGGGCCCCGATTTTCCTACGGGTGGCGTTATTTACGGTTTTGAAGGTGTGAAGGAAGGATTATTAACAGGCCGTGGCAGGGTAGTGTTAAGGGGCAAAGTAGATATTGAGATGGCCAAAAATGGCAGAGAAAAGATCATCATTACCCAGGTGCCTTACCAGGTAAACAGGGATATGCTGACCGCCAAAATAGGCGACCTCATCAACGATAAAGCCATTGAAGGCGTATCGGATGTAAACAATGAAAGTAATAATAAAGAAGGTACACGTATTGTAATTGAGTTGAAGAAAGATGCAGTTGCACAGGTTGTTATCAATCACCTGTACAAACAAACCGAATTACAAACATCTTACGGTGTTAATAATGTGGCATTGGTTAGAGGCAGACCAAGAATTTTAAATTTAAGAGACCTCATCAGCGAATTTATTTTGTTTCGCCACGAAGTGGTGGTACGCCGTACCCAGTTTGAATTACGAAAGGCCGAAGAACGTGCCCATATTTTAGAAGGCTATATCATTGCCCTGGATAACCTGGATGCTGTTATCAAACTCATTCGTGAATCAGCTACACCAAATATTGCACAGGAAGGATTGATGACTAATTTTGCCATGAGTGAGATACAGGCAAAAGCTGTACTGGAACTGCGTTTGCAACGCCTTACCGGAATGGAGATAAACAAGATACGTGAAGAACATGCAGAGATCATGAAGTTGATCGAGCACCTGAAACTGATACTGGCCAATGAAGATATGCGCTACGATATCATCAAAAAAGAACTGGCCGAAGTAAAAGAAAAATTTGGCGACGAACGTAAATCGGAAATTGTTTATGTAGGCGACGAAATAAATATGCTCGACCTGATAGAGGATGAAGATGTGGTGGTTACCATATCGCACCTCGGTTATATCAAGCGTACTTCGGCTGCCGATTACCGTCAGCAACGCCGTGGTGGCCGTGGCGCCAAGGGCAGCAGCACCCGCCAGGAAGATTTTATTGACCATCTTTTTGTAGCCAGCACACACCATACCTTACTCATATTTACCGAAATGGGCAGGTGCTTCTGGCTTAAAGTGTACGAGATACCCGAAGGTGATAAAACCAGCAA
Source organism: Chitinophagaceae bacterium (assembly GCA_031417255.1). Lineage (GTDB taxonomy): Bacteria > Bacteroidota > Bacteroidia > Chitinophagales > Chitinophagaceae > Ferruginibacter. The sequence continues at coordinate 2,604 of JANOVD010000532.1, read as the reverse complement.
GGGCAGGGCATTACAGAACATGATACAGATACCGCCCGATGATAAAGTGCGTGCCATTATTGATGTAAAAAGTTTTGATGACGAGGAATATGTGAACGGACATTATATTGTATTGTGTACCAAGCAGGGTATCATCAATAAATCGAGATTGAAAGATTTTAGCCGCCCACGCCAGAACGGTATTAATGCCATTAACATTAAAGAAGGCGACCAGTTGCTGGAAGCAAAACTCACCGATGGCAACTGCGAAATTATGATGGCGGTTAAAAGCGGCCGTGCCATCCGTTTTCCCGAAGTAAAAGTAAGGCCAACGGCCCGTGGCGGTATTGGCGTAAGTGGTATTGATGTGGATGGTGCTACCGACGAAGTGGTGGGCATGATCTGTGTAAATAAAGAAGATAAAACCAAGACCGTGCTGGTAGTAAGCGCCAACGGCTACGGTAAACGTACTTTTTTAGATGACCCCGAAACCGGCGAAAACAATTACCGCATTACCAACCGTGGCGGCAAGGGTGTAAAAACCATTAGTGTAACGGCAAAAACCGGCAGCTTAGTTGGTTTACTGGCCGTAACCGAAGCTGATGACCTGATGATAACCTGTGTAAGCGGTGTTACCATACGTATGCCGGTTAACCAGATAAGTGAACAGGGCCGTGCCACACAGGGCGTTAAGCTGATAAAGGTTGATGAAGGCGATGAAATTGCAGCCATTACACAGTTGGATGATAGTTCGGCTCCGCTCACTACTGATGAAGTTGAAGAAGCAATCCAATTGGATGAAGAAGGAAACCCAATTGTTGCAGAAACCGGAGCTGATGAAAATACAACAGCAACAGAGCCCGAAGAACCAACAGAACCTTCGGATAGCGAATAAATAATTTGCTTATGAGAAAACAAAAAACCCAATATAGCTATTGGGTTTTTTGTTATAGGAATATTGTATGCAGTAAATAAAATTTATTTTATGCTTTCGTCTGAATATTTATCAAATAATCAAACAAACTCACCTCCGTGGCCAGCTCTAATTTCTTCCTCAACCGGTAACGGCTTACTTCCACACCTCTTACCGATATATTCATCAGTTGCGCCATTTCCTTGGTTGATAAATTCATGCGCAAATAAGCACAAAGCTTAATTTCATTATTCGAAATGCCGGGATGTTTTTCCTTTAATGCGCTGATAAAATCACTGTGCACTTTATCAAAGTGCAGGGTGAAATTTTCCCACTCCTGGTCCATATTATCATCTTCGCTGATAGACTTTATCATTTTTTTCAGATCAGCCTCAGCCTGCGGGTTACTGATGTCTTTCATTACATGCGCCAGCTCGGTTTTCATTTTAGAAACCAGTTCTCCTTTTTTAACCAGGTGCATAGCCGATGATGCCAACTCCGAATTTTTAAAATTAATATCCGCTTCCAGTTTTTCGTTTCGTAATGTAACCAGTTCACTTTCTGCTTTGGCTATTTCCAGGTCATGAATATAGCGTAACCTTTTTTGTTCTTCTTCATATTTAGCCTGTTGCAGTTTAAATTTTTTCTCCTGCCATTTGTATAAAAAATACAGGCCGGCAGCAATTAACAGCAGGTAAAAAGCCTTTGCCCAGTTGGTTTTATACCAGGGCGGTAAAACATTAAAAGTATACGTTGACACTTCCGATTCGTTGCCCAGGTTGTTGCGTACTTTAACTTCAAAACTAAATTTACCTGCAGGCAAATTGGTGTATTCTTTTTCTGTTCTGTTTGTCCATTCGCTCCAGTTATTATCATATCCTTTAAGCCGGTAACTGTACTCAAGGTTAGCCTGGTAGCCAAAAAGAGAACAGGCGTATTCAATGCGAAGCGTTTTCCAGCGGTAATTGATTGAAGGTATGTTATCAGCATCCTGTATTTGATTATCGTTATTATAATAGCCGCCAAATAAAAGGCTGTCTGTTTTATTTATAATACTCAGGGTTCTTATCTGCACACTCAGCCTGGGTAATGTTTGTTTGTATTTTTCGTAATTGATATGATAAAAACCTTTTTCGCCACCCAAAAAAATATTGCTTTCGTTTACGGGATATATAAATTCAAATCCACTCAGCATTTTATTATTTAATTCGGGCAGATAAATAACCACGGGTTCTTTTTTATAAAAATCAATTACGCCCAGTGTTTTTTCATGTATGAACCAGATATTGCCGCTGTTATCTTCCTTTAGATACCTGATGCTTTGGCCCCCCAGCAATTTTAAATAAAAGGCTGAAGGTTCAAAAAGGTCTTTTTGTTTATTTAAAACATAAACACCTTTTTCTGTTGCAACAACCAATTCGTTCTTAATGGTATAAATGTGGTTGTTTAATAAAGATGGCAGCCCTTTTTTATCAGTGTTAGTTAAAGTGTTGTAGTTGCCATCGGTGTTGTTAGGTGTAATTTTAAAAACGCCATGATAAGGGTGAGATACCCATATATTACTCTCCTTATCCAGTTCTACAAAGCGTGATGATTCTTCAAAGCCCGGAAAGTTTTGTGGATGCATGAACCGACCATCAGCATAATCAAAAATGGTTAATCCATAAAACCCACCTGCTACAAAACGGCCTGTGGGAAAAGAATTGGAAAGC